>CAMLLF010000302.1 GCA_946480705.1 uncultured Lysobacteraceae bacterium
CGTCGAGGGGCTCCGCCTCCACGGCGAGTCGCTCCGCCTGCGCGATGCGTTCGACGACCCGCTGCTCATCCCCGCGCAGCGCGGCATGACGCCGACCGCCAAGGCCATCGAACTGCTCGCCCCCTTGCGCAATGCCCTGGACCAGGTGCGCGCCACCGTCGCCCTGCACAGGAACTTCGATCCCGCCAAGGCAAAGTCGATCGTCACCATCGCCTGCACGGACTACTTGCAGGCGGTAGTGGTCAAGCCGCTGGTCCTGGAACTGCGCACGCGGGCGCCCGGTGTGCGAGTCGCGCTGCGGAACCTGGACATGCCGCAGTTGGAAGCGCAGATGGCGCGGGGCGATGTGGACCTGGCGCTGATGACGCCGGAAGCGGCGCCACCCAGCCTGCGGACGCGCCACCTGTTCGATGAGCGCTATGTGCTGGTCGGTCGGCGGGACCATCCACAGCTGCGGCGCAAGATCTCCGTGGCGCAGTTCGCGCAGCTGGAGCATGTGATCGTCTCGCTGCGCGGGGCCGACTTCGTCACGCCGGTGGACGACGCCCTAACCGCGCTGGGGCACAAGCGCAATGTGGTGCTGTCGGCGGCTTCGTTCTTGTTCGTGCCGGAGATCGTGGCGGGATCGGACTTCGTGGCACTGGTGCCGGAGCGGTTGGTGCGGGACCGTGGAGACAGGCTGCTGTCGGTCGAGCCGCCGTTTCCGGTGGAAGGATTCGCGGTGGGGATGGTCTGGCACGAGCGCGGGCACGGGCACGGTGGGCAGCGGTGGGTGAGAGAGGCAATCGTGTCGATGGTCGACACCGGGACGCGCGAGCGCATCGATCGCGTCAAGACGCGGCGAGACCGGCGCGTCGGTCGCTGACTCCGGTCAGCGCATGGCTGGAAGCGCTCCACCGGGAACTCGACCGTCGTGCGCCCCTGGCAGTTGCCCGCGCCGGTGCGGTATCACCAGCGTGGTAGCGATGCGACCGGCATTCCACCTGGGAAGCACGCGCTCGAGCTTCGCCGACGCGATCAGGCTTCGGCACATCCGCTCGGGCAAACACGTGATTCCCAGGCCCGCGGCGGCGGCGGCCAGCGCCGCGGTCTCGTCGGCAAGCATGGCCACGCGCGGGAACACCGGCACGGCGTTCGCTGCGGCGTCTTTGAGTTCACCGTTTTTTGCTCGTCCGGCAAAACGTGCGGTCTCGCCCAGCGGCGCTCGTGAGCAGTGAACTCCCTGATCGGCTTGTTGAACGAGCCGCTGCACGGCACTGAAATACGCAGTCAGGCCGCAGCAGACCGATTGGCTTCGTAGGCGCTGTACACCCACCCGGCTGCTGTTCGTGCCTCTTCCGCCGTCGTACGCCGTCCGAACCCGAAGCGCACCACCTCCATGGCCTCGTCTTCCGCGAGGCCAATCGCCCGCAACACGTGTGATGCTCGGAGTTCCCGGCGGCGCACGAAGACGTGGATGCAGACAGCCGCGGCGCAAGGCGATCCAAGCGGTCGCGCGCATCAATACCCGGCAATCGAATGCCGGAAACGGGTCAGGTCGAGGTATCCCGTTATTACACTGCCGATCCGACGGCGTGGCCCGACGCCCAGGCCCACTGGAAGTTGTAGCCGCCGAGCCAGCCGGTGACGTCGACGACTTCGCCGATGAAATACAGGCCGGGGACGCGTTTGGATTGCATCGTGGATGACGACAGTTCGTCGGTGTCGACACCACCGAGGGTGACTTCGGCGGTGCGGTAGCCTTCGGTGCCGCTGGCGATCAGTGGCCACTGTTGCAGTTGCGCAGCGATGACGCGCAGTTCGGGATCGTTGAACTGACGCATCGGGCGACTGGTGAACCCGATGTCGCAAAGGCGTTCGGCGAAGCGTTTGGGGAACAGTTCGCCAAGCGTGGTGCGCAATTCCGCTGCCGGGCGTCGGCTGCGCTGTTCCTTGAGAATCTCGAAGGCATCGCCCTGCGGCAGCAGGTCCAGGTGCAAGGCGTCCCCGAGGTTCCAGTACGAGGAAATCTGCAGGATTGACGGACCGCTGACACCGCGATGAGTGATGAGCATGAAATTGCTGAATTCACGGCCATTGCAGTGCGCCGTGACCGGCAGTGCGACGCCGCTGAGGTCGGCCAGACGTTCCTGATGTTTGCCGCTGAGCGTCAGCGGTACCAGGCCGGCCCGGGTCGGCAGCACGGTGTGACCGAACTGGCGCGCGAGTTCGTAGCCGAAGCCGGTCGCACCCATACTGGGAATCGACAGGCCGCCGGTCGCGACGACCAATGCGGGCGCACGCAACTCACCGAGCGTGGTCCGCACCCGGAAACCCTCGTCGATGCGCTCGACGCTTTCGACGCTGCACTGCGTGTCGATACGCACGCCGGCATCGGTGCATTCGTCCAGCAGCATCTTCACGATCTGCTTCGACGAGTCGTCGCAGAACAGTTGCCCCAGTTCCTTTTCGTGATACGCGATGCCGTGACGCTCGACCATCTCGATGAAGTGCTGCGGGGTGTAGCGCGCCAACGCAGACTTGCAAAAATGCGGGTTGCCGGAGATGAAATTGGCCGCCGTGGTGCCGGTGTTGGTGAAATTGCAGCGCCCGCCGCCTGACATCAGGATTTTCTTGCCGCAGCGGTTGGCATGCTCGATCACCCGCACGCGCCGTCCACGCAGGCCCGCAACGCGCGCGCACATGAGGCCGGCAGCGCCGCCGCCGATGACGATGACATCGGCCGTCGCGGGGGCGGTCGTGGTTGGCGTCATCAAGGAGTACCCGGTCGTTTGTGCGGTCGGCCATTGTAGGCGGCGAGACAGCCCGCGGCGTGCGTGCCTGTGCCGGCTCGAGCATGGCAACATCGCCGCCCCGATACATTCCGAACCCGCCTCATGCTGCGTCTGACCGAACTGAAACTGCCGCTGGACCACCCCGAGGCCGACCTGCGCGCGGCCATTGTGCAGCGGCTGGGCATTGCCGATGGCGACCTCGTCGGATTCACGATCCACAAGCGCAGCTACGATGCGCGCAAACGCAGCGCCATTACGCTGATCTACACGGTGGATGTCGAACTGCGCGACCCGGTCAACGCGGATGTTGCCTCGCGCGGCATCGCCCACGTGGCCCCCAGTCCGGACATGCGCTATCGCTTCGTGACCCACGCACCGTCCACACTGAAATCACGGCCGGTGGTGATCGGTTTCGGGCCCTGCGGCCTTTTTGCGGCGTTGATCCTCGCGCAGATGGGCTTCCGGCCGATCGTGCTGGAGCGCGGCAAGGCGGTGCGCGAGCGCACCCGCGACACCTTCGGCCTGTGGCGCCAGGCGGTGCTCGATCCCGAATCGAATGTACAGTTCGGCGAAGGCGGTGCCGGCACATTCTCCGACGGCAAGCTCTGGAGCCAGATCAAGGACCCGCGCTTTTACGGCCGCAAGGTGCTGGAAGAGTTCGTGCGGGCCGGAGCGCCGGAAGAAATCCTGTACGTGAGCAAGCCGCACATCGGCACGTTCCGACTGGTGAGCATGATCGAAAAAATGCGTGCCACCATCGAGTCGCTGGGCGGCGAGATTCGCTTCGGTGCGCGGGTGGAGGACGTGCGCATCGTCGACGGACACCTGCGCGGTCTGGTGCTGAAAGATGGCGAGGAACTCCCCTGCGAGCATGTGGTGCTGGCGATCGGCCACAGTGCACGCGACACCTTCGAGATGCTCCACAAACGCGGCGTGCATATCGAAGCCAAGCCGTTCTCGGTCGGCTTCCGCATCGAACACCCGCAATCGCTGATCGACAACGCGCGTTTTGGCGCCTCCGCCGGGCATCCGTTGCTGGGTGCCGCCGACTATCGCCTCGTCCATCATGCGAAGAACGGTCGCGGCGTCTACAGCTTTTGCATGTGCCCTGGCGGCACCGTGGTCGCGGCCACCTCCGAACCCGGCAATGTCGTCACCAACGGCATGAGCCAGTATTCGCGAAACGAGCGCAATGCCAACGCCGGCCTGGTGGTGGGCATCAGCCCCGCCGACTACCCAGGCGGCCCGCTCGCCGGCATCGCGTTCCAGCGCCAGTGGGAGCGTCAGGCATTTGTGCTGGGCGGCGGCGATTATTGGGCGCCAGGTCAGTTGGTCGGCGATTTCCTGCGCAGCCGGCCATCGAAGCACTTCGGCGACGTGCAGCCCTCGTACACCCGGCGTGCGCCTGGGCGACCTCTCCACCGCCCTGCCCGAGTACGCCATCGCCGCCATCCGCGAAGCCATCCCGGCGCTCGATCGCCAGCTCAAGGGATTCGCCATGCACGACGCGGTGCTTACCGGCGTGGAGACGCGCACCTCATCGCCGATCCGCATCACTCGCGGGGCGGACTATCAGAGTCTCAACACCCGCGGCCTGTACCCGGCCGGCGAAGGCGCGAGTTATGCCGGCGGCATCTACTCTGCCGCAATCGACGGCATCGAAGTGGCGCAGGCGCTGGCATTGGCGATGACCGGCGAAGGCTGAGAGCCCTCGACGAAACGGGTCGCTTAAGACGGCGCTTCATCCGGCCTTTGGGCACCTGAACCTGATCCCGTTATCACGTGGTTGCGCCCCACGTAGCCGGGGCGCAACCGATATGGCGGGCCGGGCTAGCACACGCCTTTGCGTCGCATCGTTACCACGGCCACAACGTATTGGCCGTCACGGCTCCCCAGTACACGTTCGCCGTGCTGATGCAGGCCTGGCGCGTCGGGTTGTACCACGCGTAGGTGTGTTCGCAATTGGACTTCAGGTTGGCCCAGAGGCGGTTGTTGCAGGTGAATTGCGAGGCCTGGCGCTGTTCGAAGCACATGTCGTGACGTGCGCAGGGGCCGCGGAAGTTCGCGTTGGCGCCGACGGGATTCGGGAATTCGTCGGGCGACTTCGTGCAGTAGTCGTGCAGCGTCCGGCGCGGATGGTTGAGGTTATAGACGTAGTTTGACGGGATGCCGACGTAAGCTTTGGTCGATCCGTCCGCACCGCTGGATTCGCTCGCCCCGGTGAACTGCAGCAGTGCCGTGACCTGTCCGACGGCCGTGCGCGAGTCCACGACCTGAACCAGCGTATTCCCTTCGATGCGATAGAGGGTGGGCAGCGACTGCCCCGACTCATCCTGCGCCCACGCCGCGTCGATGCTGCCGAGCACGTGTCCCTTCGCGTCGACGATCTCGATGTCGCTCGTCAGGTCGCGCTTGTCCGCTTCGTCGGGGCCCGGCAGTAGCAGCGCGCCGGCGGGAAGGTCGATCGTGTGGCGGTAGACCACGCTGTCCCCGCGGGCCTCGAGGTATACCAGTCGCTGGAACTTGTTGTTTCGTGCAATCAGTGGTTGTGAGACGTCGACGACCTTCGCGGATTGGTCGGGGGCGGTCGACTCGACGACGGAATCGGAGCCGGCTTTGGCGGGGACGCAGAGGCTCGCGCCCAGGGCGGCCAGCGCGGCGATTGCGAGATGCTGGACTTTCATGTTCGACATCGCTCCAAGGGGTCAGGGGGCGCGTCCACCGTTTCGCCCGAGCGGCGACGGCGGCGCGTCGGAAACAGTAGGTGTTGCGCGCAGCGGGCGGCTTTCCGAATCGATTCCAATCGCATTCCACATGCGTGATAGGGACCCGTTGACGCCGCCTGAGCGGGGTCCGCCTGAGC
>CAMLLF010000303.1 GCA_946480705.1 uncultured Lysobacteraceae bacterium
CGAACTCCCACTGGGCCTCGGTCGGCAGGCGCACGCCGGCCCATGCGCAATAGGACTTCGCGTCGTTCCAGGAGACGTGCACGACCGGGTGGTCCTCGAGGTCGTCGATGCCGGAGCCGCGCCGGTCGACACCGACGATGCTGCCGAGCACGCGGTCGCCGTGCAGCACCTTGCGCATTTCGTAGGGCGACAGATACAGGTCTTCGCCGCCGGCGTCGGGCTTCAGAAACCCGTAGCCGTCGGGATTGGCGAGCACGACGCCGGGCACGAGGTCGAGCTTCTGCGCGACGCCGTAGCCGCCGCGACGGTTCTGGATCAACTGGCCGTCGCGCAGCATCGCGGCGAGCCGTTTCGTCAGCGCGCCGAAATCGCGCTCGTGCGTCAGCGACAGCGCTTTCGCGATCGCTTCGGCATTCATCAGCTGGCCCTGCTCGACGAGAAACGCGAGCAACGCCTCGCGGCTGGGAATGGGATGTTCGTAGCGCTGCAGCTCGCGTTCGGCGAACGGATCGGCTGTGACGGTCGCGGCGGCGCCCGTGCCGCGCCGCGGCTTGACGGTTGCGGCGTCCGCCGCCTGCTTGCGCGATCGCGCCGGCGCGCTTTCGGCCGGCGCCTTGCGCGGCTTGGCCGACTCGGCCGCCGCGGCGATGGCTGCCATCTTGCGCAGCGCGGAAGGCTTCGGCCCGGCGGCGGCCGGCGCCGTCGGCACCGGCGTGGGCGACACCGCGGCACGCTTGCTCCGCGCAGCGGCGCCCGCCTCCGGCATCCAGCCGGGACGTGCGGTTTTTTTCGCGCCGGCGCGCGCCGGTGTATTCGTAGTCCGTGTTTTCTTCATGTGCTCTCTCGTGGAATGAATCAGCCTCGCCGACCTGCGCAGCGATTGCAAGCCAAGCGTTGACAAGCCTGCTAGCGCTCCCTATAGTTCGCGGCCTTCGCGAAGCGGCAAACGCATCGCGCAGGCACCTGCCCAGGTGGCGGAATTGGTAGACGCACTAGTTTCAGGTACTAGCGGGGCGACCCGTGGAGGTTCGAGTCCTCTCTTGGGCACCAATCGATGAACAGAAGGCCCGCCTAGCGCGGGCCTTCTGCCGTCTGGACGATTGAAAGCCGCCCTCAGCGCGGCGTTTCGGGGGAATGCCATGGCAAGCCTGTGTCCGCATTGCAAAGATCGCAGCCTCAGTCCGTCGCGCATCGAAGCCGACCTTCCGGCTCTGTCGTGCGACGGTTGCGGCGGCAGCCTGCTTTCCCTCGTGGCCTATCGCCACTGGCGCGAGCATCAGCCCGGTCAGGCCGCCGTCGACACGACCGACGATAGCCTCGACGAAGTCAAGGACACGTCCATCGCGCTGTGCTGCCCGAAGTGCCAGCACTTCATGACGAAGTTCCGCATGAGCGCCGATGCGCGCAACCAGATCGACCTCTGCGTGCATTGCGACGAAGCCTGGCTCGACCGCGGAGAGTGGCAGCTGCTCGACCGCCTCGCGCTCGCCGGCCGGCTGACGCTGGTGTTCACGCAGCCCTGGCAGAACCGCGTGCGCTCGACCGAGGCGGAACGCCGCGCCGAGCAGCGCTGGGGCGAGCGCCTCGGCGAACACTACGAACGCGCGCAGGAACTGCGCGAATGGCTGCGCGGCAATCCGCAGGCGCGCGAGATCCTCGCTTACGTCAATCAGGTTCGCGACGACATTCCGTTGTAAATCTGTATATCCGTAGCCATTGCGGCCTTGCGAATCCAAGCTCAGGAATGCGGGAAGAGGAGTGAGAAAACAGAGGCGCAGACCGCGCACTATTTTTCTCACGCCGCTTCACTCCTTGTTTTCAGAAGCGCTCACGCGGGCCCCGGCGCCCCCTTGAACTCGACCGTGTTGCCTTCGATGTCGTCGAAGTACAGTGAAGGTCCCTCGCCTTCCGCGCCGTAGCGCGAGCCGTAGTCGCCCGGCTTCACCCCGTGGGCGGCAAGATGGGCGCGGAGCGCATCGAGATCGAACGGCTCGATGCGCAGGCACAGGTGATCGAGATTGCGCCCTTGCATACCGGGCGCAGCGCCGCCGGCGCGGCCGAGCTTGCCGTCGACACCGACGATGTCGATCAGCGAACGGCCCGCACGCAGCTGCACGAGTCCTATCGCATCCTGGCGCTTCTCGATGCGGCAGCCGACGACGTCGCAGTAGAAGCGCACGAGCGCTTCCTGGTCGCGCGCGCGCAGCACGAGATGATCGATTTCGCGAATCCGGAACGGTGGGGTCATTGGGCTCGGCAAGGCGGGTATTCGCGCGCCGGCCGCAGCGGCCGGCGCGCGGCGTCCGATCACGCGAACGGATCGCGCAGGATGATGGTGTCGTCGCGGTCGGCACCGGTCGCGACGAGCGCGAGCGGACACTCGGCGAGTTCCTCGACCGCGCGCAGGTAGGCACGCGCCGCCGGCGGCAGCTTCGAGAATTCGCGCACGCCCGAGGTCGGCTCGCTCCAGCCCGGGAACTCGAGATAGACCGGTTTGCATTCTTCCCAGCCGGCCGCGTCGAGCGGCGCGAGCGTGCGCTGCTTGCCGCGGTATTCGTAGGCGATGCAGACCTTGATCGACGGCAGTCCGTCGAGCACGTCGAGCTTGGTGATCGCCAGACCCGAGATGCCGTTGATCTGTACCGCGCGCTTGAGCGCGACGAGATCGATCCATCCGCAGCGGCGCGGGCGGCCGGTCGTCGCGCCGAATTCGTTGCCGCGCTTGCGCAGCAGTTCGCCCATCTCGTCGTTGAGTTCGGTCGGGAACGGGCCGCCGCCGACGCGCGTCGCGTAGGCCTTCGCGATGCCGAGCACGTAGTCGATGTCGCGCGCGCCGACGCCGCAGCCGGCATAGGCGCCGCCGACCGTCGTGTTCGACGAGGTCACATAGGGATAGGTGCCGTGGTCGATGTCGAGCAGCGAGCCCTGCGCGCCTTCGAACAGGATCTTCTTGCCGGCCTTGCGCAGGTCGTAGAGGATCGTCGACACGTCGTCGACCATCGGCTTCACGTAATGGCCGAAGGTCAGCGCCTCGTCGAGCACCTTCTGGTAGTCGACCGTGTCGGCCTTGAGCCAGTTCTCGAGCACGAAGTTGTGATAGTCGACCGCGTCGCGCAGCTTGTCGGCGAGCTGGTCCGGATAGAACAGATCGGCGACGCGGATGCCGCGGCGCGCGACCTTGTCTTCGTAGGCCGGTCCGATGCCGCGTCCGGTCGTGCCGATCGCCTTGGCGCCCGAAGCCTTTTCGCGCGCCTGATCGACGGCGATGTGATACGGCATGATCAGCGGCGTCGCCGGCGAGATCTTCAGGCGCGAGCGCACGTCGACGCCCTGCTCTTCGAGTTCGGCGATCTCGGTCTTCAGCGCGGCCGGCGACAGCACGACGCCGTTGCCGATCAGGCACAGCGCCTCGTCGCGCAGGATGCCCGACGGAATCAGGTGCAACACCGTCTTCTTGCCGCCGATGACGAGCGTGTGGCCGGCGTTGTGGCCGCCCTGGAAGCGCACGACGGCGCCGACTTCTTCGGTCAGCAGATCGACGATCTTGCCTTTGCCTTCGTCGCCCCACTGGGCTCCGAGGATTACGACTGATTTGCCCATGATTCCGATCCTCAAGCTGGAAACGTGATGACGCCCGCGTTCGCACGACACGCGGGCGTCGAAAACCTGGCGGAGCCCAACGTCACGACACGCTCCGCACGAGCTGCAGCGCAAGCAGCCCGATGACGATCATCGCCGCACCGGCGATGCGCAGCTCGCGCTCGCCGACGCTCTGCAGCAGCGCGGCCACGCGTTTCCACGCGGCCGGCAGCGCAAACAGGAACAGGCCCTCGACGACGAGCACGAGACACAGCGCCGCGTTGAGGTCTTTCACCGCTTATTTGCTGGTGTCGAAATAACGCAGGAGCTCGGACTTCGGGTCCAGCAGCAATACGCCATTTCCGTTACGGAACGACTCGCGATACGCCTCGAGGCTGCGCACGAAGGCGTAGAACTCGGGATCCTTGCCGTAGGCGGCGGCGTAGATCTCGGCGGCTTTCGCGTCGCCTTCGCCGCGCACCGACTGCGCGGTCTTGTTGGCCTCGGCGATCAGCACCTGGCGCTGGCGGTCGGCGTCGGCCTGGATGGTTTCGCCGGCTTCCTTGCCGCGCGCGCGCAGGTCGTTCGCGACCTGTTTGCGCTCGGCGCGCATGCGCTCGTAGACCGACGTCAGCACCGTGCCTTCCTCGGGAAAGTTGATGCCCTTGATGCGCACGTCGACGATCTGGATGCCGAGCGAGCTGCGCGTCGCCGCGTTCGCCTTGTCGCGCACGTGCGTGGTGATGTCGACGCGGCCGTCGGCGATCAGCTCGTGCAGCGGACGCGCGTTGAACTCGAAGCGCAGCGCATCCTTGACGATCGGCGTCAGGCGCAGCGTGGCCTGGTCTTCGGCGCCGCCCGACGCGCCGTAGTACAGCGCGACATCGTCGATCTTCCACTTGACGTAGAAGTCGACGAGCACGCTCTTCTTCTCGGACGTCAGATAGCGCTCGGGCTTGGTATCCAGGCCGAGGATGCGCTTGTCGAAACGCAGCACCTGCTGCACGAACGGCAGCTTCCACTGCAGGCCGGGCTCGTAGCCGGCGCGCACGATGCGGCCGAACTGCAGCAGCAGCGCGGTCTCGCCTTCGCGCACGACGAACGTGGAATTGATGCCGAGCAGCACGAGCAGCGCGGCGATCATCGCGACGAACGATTTCATTGCTGGCCTCCCCGCGCCGTGCGCGTGTCGTCAGTCGTGGGCAGCATCACGCCGGCACCGGGCGCGAGGCTCGTGGCTGCGGGAACGAGCCGGTCGGTGGGCACGTTGATCAGGCTGCGGCCGTCGGTCGCGTCGACGACCTTGGCGTTGTCGCGCAGCACCGTCTGCATGGTTTCGAGATATAGGCGCTTGCGTGTGACTTCGGGCGCGGCCTTGTACTGCGTGATGAGCTGATTGAAACGGTCGGCCTCGCCTTCGGCGCGCGCGATGCGCTCGGCGCGATAGCCTTCGGACTCGGCCTTGATGCGCGCGGCCTGACCGCGCGCCTCGGGCACGACCTGATTGGCGTAAGCCTGCGCTTCGTTCTCGGTCTGCTGCTTGTTCTCGCGCGCGTTCGTCACGTCGTCGAACGCATCCTTCACCTCGTGCGGCGGCGCGACCGACTGGAAGTTCACTTCGGTCACGGCGATGCCGGCGTCGTAGCTGTCGAGCGTGGCCTGCAGCACTTTCTTGGTTTCGGCGACGAGTTCGGCGCCCTGCCCGGACAGGATCGTGTCCATCGCGCTGCCGCCGATGACCTGGCGCACGGCACTCTCGGCCGCCTGCTTCACGGTCACGTTGTCGACGTCCTTGACGTTGAACAGATATTTCTCGGCGTCGCTGACCTGGTACTGCACGTTGAAATCGATCTGGACGATGTTCTCGTCCATCGTGAGCATGCGCACGCTGTCGGCGAGCAGGCGCACGTCCTTGATCTTGACCTTGGTCACCGTCTCGATCGGACGCGGCCATTTCAGATTGAAGCCGGGGCTCATGACGCGGGTCTTCTTGCCGAAGCGCTGCACGACACCGACATCGCGCGCATTGACGACGCTCCAGCTGTCGAGCGCGACC
>CAMLLF010000304.1 GCA_946480705.1 uncultured Lysobacteraceae bacterium
GGCTATTACAACGGCATCGCTTTCCACCGCGTGATCGAAAATTTCATGATCCAGGGCGGCGACCCGACCGAATCCGGTCGCGGCGGTCCGGGCTACAAGTTCGAAGACGAATGCCGTCCGGACCTCAAGCACAACAAGCCGGGCGTCCTGTCGATGGCCAACGCGGGTCCGGGAACGAACGGCAGCCAGTTCTTCATCACGCACGTGCCGACCAACTGGCTCGACGGCAAACATACGGTGTTCGGCGAAGTCATCGGCGCGGACGACCAGAAGATCGTCGACGCGATCCGCGGCGGCGACAAGATCGGGTCGATCCGCATCGAAGGCGATACCTCGGCGCTGCTGACCGCGCAGAAGGCGCGCGTCGACGACTGGAATGCGAAGCTCGACGCGGCCGGTTTCAAGGCCAAGTGACGCAAAAACGGCGGGGCCATTGCGGCCCCGCTTTTTTTCGGGCCTGGATGCCCGGCCGTCAGCTGCGCGATTTCGTCGCCAGGCGATAGACGAACAACAGGATCACGGCGCCGATGATGCCGCCGATGTAGCCCGACGGCTGGAAGCCCGCGGTCGGCGACGTGCCGAAGATCATGCCGCTGAGAAAGCCGCCGACGAACATGCCGGCGATGCCGATAAAGCCCGTCACGAAAAAGCCGCCCGGGTCCTTGCCCGGCATCAGCAGTTTCGCGATGACGCCGATAATCAGTCCGGCAATGAACATTCCGATCCAGTACATCATCTTGCTCGTCCTCCGTGGTCAGGGTTTTTGATGCGGGTGCACTGTACTCCGGCACGCTTATGGCCAAAAGTCGGGCCGGATGCTGCAACGCACTGTGCTAGCATTTCGCGCCGATTTTTCTTCCCCGATTCCGCGAGAATGCACATGCTCAAGTTAGCCGAGCGCATGGGACGCGCAAAGCCCAGCGCCATCATGGCGGTTGCCGAAAAGGCGAAGCAGCTCAAGGCCGAAGGCCGCGACATCGTCAGCTTCTCCATCGGCGTCCCGAACTTTCTGCCGGGCGAGCACGTTTACGCGGCGGTGCGCGAGGCGCTCGCCAAGGACTCGGGCCAGTACGGCTCGAACCGCGGCGCCGACGCGCTGCTCGACGCCTACCTCCATCATCTCGAAGAAGCCGGCCTGACCGGCTACACGCGCAAGAACGTCGCGACCGGCATCGGCGCCAAGCACGTGCTGTACAACCTCGCCGAAGCGCTGCTGAATCCCGGCGACACGATCGCCTTCGCCGTGCCCTACTGGACCACCTACGTCGACATCGCCGACATCATCGGCGCGAAGACGAAGCTGCTGCCGTGTCCGGCCGAACAGAACTACAAGCTCACGCCGGCACAGCTCGACGCCGCGCTGCCGGGCACCCACGTATTCCTGTTCAACAACCCGTCGAATCCGACGGGCATGGTCTACACCAGGGAAGAAATCGCCGCGCTGGCCGATGTGCTCGTGAAGCATCCGGACGTCTGGATCATCTGCGACGACATTTACAACCGCATGGTGTTCGACGGCATCGGCTATCACAACTTCGTCAACGCGCGTCCGGAACTGCGCGACCGCGTGATCCATGTCGATTCGATCTCCAAGACCTACGGCATGCCGGGCTGGCGCGTCGGCTTCATTGCCGGTCCCGAGATCGTGGCCCAGGCCATGGTCACGATGAACTCGAACCACATCACGAACATTCCGGAAATGGTCACCGCGGCGGCCGTCGCGGCGCTGACCGGTCCGCAGGACGTGCCGCAGCAGAAGAACCTCGAATTCCAGGGCAAGCGCGATCAGGTGCTCGCGATGCTCGACGCGATTCCGGGCGTGAAGTGCCCGCGTCCGCAGGGCGCGTTCTACGTGTTCCCGGACATCTCCTGCGCGTTCGGCAAGAGCCACGGCGGCGTCCGCATCGACACCGATGTCGATTTCTGCAACGCGTTGCTGCAGGCCAAGGGCGTCGCCTGCGTGCCGGGTTCCGCGTTCGGCGAACCCAAAGGACTGCGCATCTCCTACACCTGCCCGACGGCGCAGCTCGCCGACGGTCTGAAGCGCTTCGCCGAGTTCTTCGCCGAACTGAAATGACCGCATGACTCTGAGCCCGCTCAAGCTGCTCGCGATCGTCGGCGTCGTGCTGCTCGCCGGTCTCGTCTGGATGAAGAAGCGCGAGATCGAGCGAGCCGATCCGCGCCGTCAGACCGGCGAGAACGGCATCGTCATGCTCGGCGCCGAGTGGTGCGGCTACTGCCGGAAACTGAAGGCGGCGCTCGATGCGGCCGAGGTTCCCTACACCGAAATGGACGTCGAGGACGGCGGCGCGGGCCATGACGCGTTCGTCGCGCTGGGCGGGCGCGGCGTGCCGGTCACGGTGATCGGCCAGGACGTCGTCTACGGCTACAACACCGGACGGCTCGACGAACTGCTGTCCGCGCGCGGGCATTCCGTGCGACTGCAATGAACGCTTAATCCATTTGTCCCATCCTGGAAACGGGCGCGCCCGTTTCCCCGACCGGCGGGCAGGGCCCGCCACAGAGCCAGGAGTTACCCATGAAAGCCCCCGTTCGAGTTGCCGTCACCGGTGCCGCCGGCCAGATCGGCTACGCGCTGCTGTTCCGTATCGCCGCCGGCGACATGCTGGGCCCGGATCAGCCGGTCATCCTGCACCTGCTCGAAATCACGCCGGCGCTGCCCGCGCTGCAGGGCGTCGTGATGGAACTCAACGACTGCGCGTTCCCGACCCTGCACGGCATCGTCGCGACCGACGACGTCAACGTCGCGTTCAAGGACGTCGACTACGCGCTGCTCGTCGGCGCGCGTCCGCGCGGCCCGGGCATGGAGCGCAAGGACCTGCTCGAAGCCAACGGCGCGATCTTCGCGCCGCAGGGCAAGGCCATCAACGACCACGCCAAGCGCGACGTCAAGGTGCTCGTCGTCGGCAACCCGGCCAACACGAACGCGCTGATCGCCCAGCAGAACGCACCGGATCTCGATCCGAACTGCTTCACCGCGATGGTCCGCCTCGACCACAATCGTGCGATCAGCCAGCTTGCCGAAAAGACCGGCGCGCTGAACACCGACATCAAGAACGTCACGATCTGGGGCAACCACAGCTCCACGCAGTACCCCGACGTGCACCATGCCAGCGTCAAGGGCAAGGCCGCGCTCGAACAGATCGACCAGGCCTGGTACGAGGGCACCTTCATCCCGACCGTGCAGCAGCGCGGCGCGGCCATCATCAAGGCGCGCGGCGCGTCCTCGGCCGCATCCGCCGCCTCGGCCGCGATCGACCACATGCGCAACTGGGCGCTCGGCACCGCCGAAGGCGACTGGGTGTCGATGGGCATCCCGTCCGACGGCAGCTACGGCATCGCGCCGGGCGTGATCTACGGTTATCCCTGCACCTGCAAGGACGGCAAGTTCGCGATCGTCCAGGGCCTTGCCGTCAACGAGTTCTCGCGCGCCCGCATGGACGCGACCGACAAGGAACTGCGCGAAGAGCGCGCCGGCGTCGAGCATCTGTTCGCCAAGCGCTGATCGGTCGCAATGCAATGAAATGAAAAAGGCGGCCAAAGCCGCCTTTTTCATTTGTTGCAACCCGCGTCGGTTCGGGTGGGCGCGGCGAAGATGGTAAACCGGCGTAGATTGGCGGCGTGCGCAGCGAACCCCAACATCGGGATGCTCACTCCCGCCGCCTGCTTATCCTGCATCGCGCCGTGATGTTCCCGCCGTACGTGCCTATCGCCGCTCATCCGCCAGCACCATCTTGTAGATCACCGCCCCGATCGCCGCGCCGATCAGCGGCGCGAGCCAGAACAGCCAGAGCTGCTGCACGGCCCAGCCGCCGGCGAACACGGCCACGCCGGTGCTGCGCGCCGGATTCACCGACGTGTTCGTGACCGGAATGCTGATCAGGTGGATCAGGGTCAGGCACAGTCCGATCGCGATCGGCGCGAAACCCGCCGGCGCGCGCGCGTCGGTGGCGCCGAGAATCACGATCAGGAAGAACGCAGTCAGCACGATTTCGCAGACCAGCGCGGCGACCAGGGAATAGCCGCCCGGCGAATGCTCGGCGTAGCCGTTCGAAGCGAAGCCCGCAGTGACGTCGAAGCCGGCCTTGCCGCTCGCGATCAGATAGAGAATCGCGCCGGCCGCGATCGCGCCGAGTACCTGCGCGACGATATAGCCGGGCAGTTCCTTCGCCGGAAACCGTCCGCCGACGACGAGGCCGAGCGATACCGCCGGATTGAAATGTCCACCGGACACATGACCGACGGCGTAGGCCATCGTCAGTACCGTCAGGCCGAATGCGAGCGACACGCCCGCGAAGCCGATGCCGAGCGTCGGCACCGCGGCCGCCAGCACGGCGCTGCCGCAGCCGCCGAGAACCAGCCAGAACGTGCCGAGAAACTCGGCACCGAGTCGTTTGCCCATGCTCATCCCGATATCTCCCTCTCCAGGACGATGCGAGTTCGGGCCCGGGACGGCGCATCGTCCGCACGCCGGCTGGGCAGGTCCGTTCAGGGAATCGCGACTGACGGACTCGGCATTCCTATCACGGGACGACAGAGCATAGAAAGCAAATTTGTATGCTTTTGCGCGCGCATTCGTGTGCTGCACTGCAATGTTTCGATTCGTTGCTGCGCGGGAAACAAGAGCATACGCTTGCGGACGGCGTTGCGTTCGCGACGCCCACTGCCGGGGGGCGGTGCCTGATCACATCGAGGAAAACGTCATGCAGAAACTGTGTGCAGGTTTTGCCGTGCTTGTGTTGGGGATGGGAGGAATGGCCGCGGCGAATGCCGCCGGACTCGAGCTGCGTCTCGCGCAGCCCGCGCAGAAGGATTTCGGCAGCGGCAAGATCGTCTATAGCCTGAGCAACGCCACCGATGCATCGGTGCAGGTGCTGCGCTGGCAGACGCCGATCGACGGCGTTGACAATGCGATGTTCCGCGTCACGCGCAACGGCGAGCCGGTCGCCTACGTCGGTCGCATGGTCAAGCGTCCGGCGCCGACCGACAAGGACTACGTCGAACTCGCGCCGGGCCGGAACATCACCGTCGAGGTCGATCTGACCGCGTACTACGACATGCGCAAGGGCGGCCAGTACGAGGTGCGTTACGTGCGCAGCGCGAGCGATGTGGTCCGCGCGGCGGACGAAGCGTCGCGCGGCGGCGTGAAGGCCGGCGTGCTCGAATTCGATCGCATCGACGGCGGCAGCGTTTCCGTGTTCGCCGACGCCGCGCCCGATGCGCTCGACGAAGCCCCGAAGGCCGGCGTCGGCATTCTTGCCGCGACCAACAGCTTCGTCGGCTGCAGCACGACGCGCAAGAACCAGGTCGCGACCGCACGCACGTCGGCGACGAGCTATGCGAACAACTCGCGCAGCTATCTGACGGCCGGCACGCAGGGCAGCCGCTACACCTGGTGGTTCGGCACCTACAACAGCTCGCGCTATTCGACGGTGCGCACGCACTTCAACAACATCCACAGCGCGCTGTCGTCGCAGCCGTTCACGTTCGACTGCAGCTGCACCGACGACTACTACGCCTACGTCTATCCGAACCAGCCGTACCGCATCTATCTGTGCAACGCGTTCTGGTCGGCGGCGAACACCGGCACCG
>CAMLLF010000305.1 GCA_946480705.1 uncultured Lysobacteraceae bacterium
AACGACGCGTGCTGGACGAGCGGCGACGGCACGAGCCAGGTCGTCGGCGCGATGCCCTGGCTGCAGGCGCCGCGCATGACCGGCGGCTACGTGCCGACGATGATGTATACGAACGGCAGTCTCCCGGTCGACCGCGGCGACGACGCGCACTGCGCCGCGCGCGACGCGCGCGGCGTTCCGCGCCCGCTCGACGGCGACATCGACGGCACGAGCCGCTGCGACATCGGCGCAGTCGAGCACAGCTTCATCGACGTGATTTTTCGCAGCGGATTTCAGGGGTGAGGAGGCGTCGGGCTTCTGGATTGCCGCGTGGCTGGGCACGAAACTCTTGCCCATCCATACCCTCCAGCCGACTGGGCGACGAACCGTTCAGGCCCGACCGCCGGCTGCTCGCCTGGCGCTACGGACGTACGCGCCGAAACCGGCAATACACGAACTGCTGCACGTTCCCCGTCGGCGTCCGATGCGCCTCTTTCTCATGGTGCTGCAACACGAACGCCGCACCGAATTCGGCGGCGAGTTCGTCGACGCCGTAGCGGCAGACCGGCAGGCCGCTGCATTGCGTCGGGCCGTCTTCGGCGAACGTCGCGACGATGAGGTGGCCATCGGGCGCCAGCGCGCGCAGCACGTTGTCGCGATACGCGACGCGATCCTCGGCTGCCGTCAGGAAATGAAACGCGGCGCGGTCGTGCCAGACCGCGTACGCGGCAGCGGGCAGTGCGGCACGCGTCGCATCGGCTTCGATCCACTGCACGGCATCGCCTGCGGGACCGAGCCGCGCACGCGCCGCGTCGAGCGCCGCGGCGGACAGATCGAGCACCGACACGTTCGACCAGCCGGCGCCGAGGAGCCCATCGACGAGCGTCGACGCGCCGCCGCCGATGTCGATGATTGCGGCGTCAGGCGCGACGCCGGTGTCGCGGATCAGGCGCAGCGAGGTCGCCGCCTCCGGCTGGAACCAGCTGACGCCGTCGGTCGCCTTCGTCGTGTAGACCTGCTGCCAGTGCTGCTTCGCTTCCATCCCGAATACCCTTTGCAACGCCAAGGCAACCACTGCATCGCGGTTTGTCTGCGGTTACCGCACGGGCCGTTTCCTGGTCGCCGTCTTCGTGCTTGCCGGCTTCTTCGCCGGCGTCGTCTTCGACGCCGTTTTCTGAGCCGCCGCGTTTTTCGCCGGCGCTTTCATCGCAGGCGCCTTCTTCACCGCTTTCGACGCCGTCACTCTCTTCGCCGCCCCTTTGACTTTCGGCAACGGCATCGCACGCTCGGTCGCGAGCAGCAGCGCGCGCAGATGATCGGGTTCGTCGAGCAGCTCGTCGGCGACCGGATAGTCCTTCGCGCCCGGATACGGCGGGCGTCCCGGCAACGCCGCCGTCAGCGCGGCCGTCTCGGGAGAAGCCTTGATGAAAAGACTGTTGTCGCAGGCGAACGCGACGACCTTGCCGCCGAGATACAGCGCGTATTCGCCGAACATCTTCTTCCAGGTCAGGCTGCTTTCAAGCCGCGACTGCTCGGCGATGTATTCGACGAACGATAGATCGGTAGCCATCGTGAATCTTCTCCAGGTTGCGGGAGCCGGCGGCGCTCGGGACGCGACGCCGAAGCGTGCGATGTTCCGTCAGTCGCCGACCAGCGCACCGTGCTCGCGCAACAACTCGCGCAGCACCGAGCGATGACAGCGCTGCTCATCTTCGCAATAGCAGCCGACCGAGAAGTTCGCCTGCTGCGACAGCGCGGCGAGCAGATCGAGCGTGCGGGCCGCATCGGCGGCGGCCATTTCGCGGCGGTATTGCTTCTTGAATGCGGCCCACTGCGCCGGTGTTTCGGCGCTCTGGCCGAGCTTCACGGTCTCGGGGTCGGGCGCCAGGTTCGGGAACCAGACGTCGTACCAGTCCTGCGCGGCGAATTCGGTCTTCGGCACGCCGCGCGGCGGACGCCGTACCGTGCCGATGCGCGTGCCCTCGCCGGGTGCGCGCGGACTGCCGAGCCGGACGACGCGAACGGCCATGCGATGTCTCCGCTGACGGCCGCCGGCCGTGACGCGGAGGAGTCTAGCGCAGGCGGCCCGCGCGGCAACGGCGCCGGAATGGCATAGCGCCGGACGCAGCCGGAGCCGCGTCTATACTCGGCCACCGTCCCCGCTCCGGAATCCGCATGTCCGCTTCCGCCGTCGCCGCACCCTACGATGGGAGCGATACGTTTCTGGGTCACCCCAAAGGCGTCTACGTCTGTTTCTTCACCGAGATGTGGGAGCGCTTCTCGTTCTACGGCATGAAGGCGCTGCTGCTGCTGTATCTGCTGCAGCATCACCGCTTCGGCGACGACTCGGGCTATGACGTGATCGGCGCCTACGGCGGCCTGGTCTACTGCCTGCCGGTGATCGGCGGACTGCTCGCCGACCGCTGGCTCGGCATGCGCAAGGCGGTCGTGTTCGGCGGCCTGCTGCTCGTGCTCGGTCATCTCGGCATGGCGATCGAAGGCACGCAGGCGCGCGTCGTCGACGGGGTCGTGCAGCGCGACGAGTCCGCGCTGCTCGCGTTCTATTTCTCGCTGTCGCTGATCATCATGGGCGTCGGGTTTCTCAAGCCCAATATTTCGACGATCGTCGGCAAGCTCTACGCGCCGGAAGATCCGCGCCGCGATTCGGGTTTCGCGCTGTTCTATGCGGGCATCAATCTCGGTTCGCTGCTGGCCTCGATCATCTGCGGCTATCTCGGCCAGACGCTGGGCTGGGCCTACGGCTTCGGCGTCGCCGGCGTCGGCATGCTGCTCGGCCTCGCGCAGTTTCTCTGGGGCCAGAAATACCTGCGCGGCCATGCCGAACCGCCGGACCCGGCGAAGCTGAGCGAACGCGTCGCCGGCATGCCGCGCGAGTGGCTGATCTACGGCACGGCGATGCTCGGCCTGCTGCCGGTCGCGGGGCTCATGTGGGCGGTCGCGAACGGCGCGTTCAAGCTGGGCGGCGCGCTGACGCCGGCGCTCGCGCTGATGCTGCTGATGATGCTGGCCGTGCTGGTCTGGTTCTTCTGGTTCATCGCGACGCAGTGCGACCGCGTGCAGCGGCATCAGATGATCGCGCTGATCTCGATGATCGCGATGTGCCTCGTGTTCTTCACGCTGTACGAGCAGACCTACGGCTCGTGGGTGACCTTCACAGACCGCCTGCTGACCAAGGACATCGTGCCGTCGCTGGTGCAGCCCACGCCCGCGCTGAACTGGACCGGCGACTGGCTCGCGAACCTGCGGCTGTTCGCGCGGACGACGCCCTGGTCGATCGTCGTGCTGGTACTCGCGCCGGGCGCCTTCGTGGTCGCCGCGCGGCTGTCGGACCGCGATCCGGCCTCGCGCGCGCCGCGCCTGCTGTTCGGCAGCGTCGTCGTGATCACGCTCGTGCTGCTCGTGCGCGACTCGCTCGTGCTGCCGCAGACCGCGGGCTCGCTGACCTATCTCGGCGCGATGTTCCTCGTGCTGCTCGCACCGCTGTTCAGCGGCCTCTGGGGCTGGCTCGACCGGCGCGGCATGGATCCGTCCAAGCCGGTGAAGTCGGCGCTCGGGCTGATTCTGGCCGGGCTTTCATTCCTGCCGCTGCTCTGGGCGGCCGAACATGCCGGCGCGAGCGGACAGCTGGCCAGCGTCTGGTGGCTGGTTCTCGCCTATTTCATTCTGGAACTTGGGGAAATGTGCCTTTCGCCGGTGGGCCTTTCGGCGGTCACGCAGCTGTCGGTGCCGCGCGTGGTCAGCCTGATGATGGGCACGTGGTTCCTCGCGACCGCGTTCTCGGAAACGCTGGCCGCGGAATTCGGCAAGCTGGCCTCGATCGAGATTCCCGACGGTGCGGCGCTGGCGTTCGCCGACGCCGGCGCGAAGTACGCGCATCTGTTCACCGTGATGCTCTACATCGGGCTGGGCTGCGGTCTCGCCGCGCTGGTGCTGGCGCCGCTGCTGCGCCGGCTCATGCACGGCGTGCGCTGAGCGCGGCATCGCCGCCGCCCGCGCGCAGGTTGCCCGCGATCAGGTCTTCGGCGAAGCCGAACGCCGTCGTCATGCCGAAGCCGTCGGGGCCGGGCGCAGCGACGGCGATCACGCCGGGGAGCGCTTCGACCGCGCTCGCCGCGCCGCTCGCGGCGAGCTGCGGCAGGGTCCAGAGCTGTGCGGCATGGCCGTCGGGCAATTCGGCCATGCGCTTGAGCGCGTCGAGCGCCGACCGCGCGCCGGTCGCGGTATCGAGATCGGCGTCGGCATGGCCCGCGTCGAGCAGCAGCTCGCCGCTGCCGCTCTGCACGAGCCGCAGCGCCGGCATCGCCGTCGGCAGATGCTTCGCCGCCGCGGCGTCGCGTCCGGCGCCGAGCGCGAGCGCGGCGGCATTGGCGACGATCGCACCGAGCCGGAATCCTTCGGGCTGCGCGGCGAGACGCACGAGCAGATGCCGGCGCGCCTCGGGTGCCGCGGCGACATCGGGCAGCAGTTGGGTCGTGTCGATGCCGCCGGCGACGTAGATCACGTCGGCCGCATGGCGCCGGCCGCCGCTCCAGACATAGGGATACGAGATGCGCGTGACCGCGTGCTTCCAGCGGAATTCGATCTCGTGCCGCGCGGCGAGCCACAGCGGCAGCTGGCGCAGCGCGACGCGCGGATCGACGAGCAGGTCCTCGGCCGAGAACAGCGCGCCGCGCAGTTGCCGCGCGGCGAGCCACGGCGAGCGCTTGCGCGCGGCGGCCGGGTCGAGCAGTTCGAGTTCGCGCAGGCCACGGCCGGCCGCGGCGTATTCCTGCAGCAGTGCCCACTCGCCGGTGTCGGCGGCGGGCACGAGGCAGCCGCAGGGGTCGTGCCAGACGTCGGCGGCTTCGCAGAATTCGCGCCACACCGCGCGCGAGCGCCGCGCGCGGTCGAGTTCGTCGGGATCGCCGACCGCGAGCGGCGTGACCGCGCCGGTGTTGCGCAGCGACGCGCCGACGGCGCGCTCGTGCCGTTCGAACACGACGACACGGCGTCCGCGCAGGGCCAGGGCGCGGGCCAGGGCCAGCCCGACCATGCCGGCGCCGACGACGATCGCTGATGCGTGAGGCATGCGCCGGATTCCGTCCGTGGGAATGGGAAAAACGGCAAAGTACACACGCCATGTGAGGCTTTGGTTGCAGATCGGTGGCGATCCGGTTGCAGCCGCGTCGCGGCGACTGACGTTTTCTTTGCGCGAGTCAGGGCATATAAGACCTTCCCCGCGAACTGCCGCGCACGCCGAGAACCGCCATGGCCACGATCACCGCCCGCCTCCTGCTGAGCCTGTCGCTGTGCGCCGCCGCCGCGGCCTGCGCCGAGGACGGCGCCGCGCCGTTCGACGCGAAGCCCGTCGTCAAGCTCAACGAACCCTGGGCCATGACCTTCCTGCCCGACGGCCGCCTGCTCGTGACCGAGAAGAAGAGCAAGCTCAAGGTCGTGACGACCGACGGCAAGGTCGGTGACGTCAGCGGCACGCCAGAGGTCGACTACGGCGGCCAGGGCGGCTTCGTCGAACCCGTCCCCCGCGGGCTCCGCGATCGTCGC
>CAMLLF010000306.1 GCA_946480705.1 uncultured Lysobacteraceae bacterium
TGAACCACCGGCAGCGCCACGTCGGCCTCGAGCAGCGCGATGCGGACCTCGCGCAGCGACTCGCGGATGTTTTCCTCGGTCAGGCGGGCGCGACCGCGCAGGCGCTCGATGGTGGAGGACAGGCGCTGGGTCAGGGACTCGAACATGTGCGGCATCGATACACGACAAAAGGGCGCGGATTATAGCAGCGCGTCAATAGCCGCGCGTCCGCGGACGGAGCCGACGGCGCCAAATCGCGCACTCCGCGGCCGTTTGCGGCATGCGCC
This sequence comes from uncultured Lysobacteraceae bacterium, assembly GCA_946480705.1. The sequence goes on from CAMLLF010000306.1 coordinate 267, forward strand.
CGCGCGCGGCGCTGTGCCACACTCGCGGCATGCTGATCTCCATCCTGGCCGCCGTATCGGTCGCCGCCTATCTCGCTGCCACGCTGCTTTCCGCGCTGCCGGCCCTGCGCGGCACGGCGCCGTCGCGCGCAGCCGGGCTCGCCGTCGCAGCGGTCGGCGTGCTGGCACACCTGACCTACCTGCTCGCGACGCACCGCGGCGGCGTCGATCTGCATTTTTTCGCCGCACTGAGCTTCGTCGCGATGCTGATCGCCGGAACCACGCTCGCGGTCAACGCGGCGCGCCCCGTCGGCGCGCTCGGCGTCATCGTGTTCCCGCTTGCGGCCGTGCTGCTCGCGGTCGACGCCTGGCTCGCGCCGCCGACGCGGCCGAGCGCCATGGACTGGCAGATCAAGCTTCATGTCGTCGTCGCGCTGTTCGGCTACGCGCTGCTCAGCGTCTCGGCAGTGCTCGCCCTGCTGCTGCTCGTGCAGGAGCGCGCACTGCGCAACCGCGACATCGGGAGCCACTGGCTGCGCGTGCTGCCGCCGCTGACCCTGACTGAAAGCCTGATGTTCCGCCTCGTCGGCGCGGGCTTCGTGCTGTTGACCGCAACGCTGCTGACCGGCGTGCTGTTCGTCGAGAACCTGTTCGCCCAGCATCTCGTCCACAAGACGACGCTTTCCATCGTCGCGTGGGTCGTGTTCGGAACGCTGCTCGTCGGACGCTGGCGCTACGGCTGGCGCGGCCGCCGCGCGGTGCGCCTGCTGCTCAGCGGCATGGCCGTACTGCTGCTCGCCTTCTTCGGCAGCAAGTTCGTGCTCGAAGTGCTGCTGGCGCGCACGCCTTGAACAACCGCGACGCAAGGCTTGCCGCCGGCTCGACGCCGAGCGCAGAATCGCCCCGCCAGCCGGCACTTATACGATTGACTTGAGGACGTTTCCCAAGCCATGAAGCACGACCCCGCCGACGAGCGCCGCCGTTTCCAGCGCTTCAGTTTCGAAGGCACCGTGCGCCTGTACTCCGGCCCGGCGATGTGGGAGACCAGACTCGTCGACGTATCGCTGAAGGGCGTCCTCATCGAGCGCCCGGTCGACTGGAGTGGCAAGATCGGCGGCGGCTATCGCATGGATCTGCGCATCAACAACAGCGTCATCATCAGCATGGGCGTCTCGATCGCCCACATCATGCCGCACCGGCTCGGCTGTCGCTGGGAGAAGATCGACCTCGACAGCTTCGCGCAGCTCAAGCGCCTGATCGAACTGAATCTCGGCGATCCGGCCCTGCTCAATCGCGAGCTTTCGGCACTCGGCAACTGAACGAAGCACGCAACGCGAAGCGGACTCGGCCGGCGTTTTAGATAGCCTGCTCGATCCGCCTCATGCATGTTGCACCGCATGAAAACCTCCGCCCGACGTACCGCAACCATGACCTCTCGCCGACCGCCCGAGCGTCTGCGTTTCGACGCGGCAAATGACGCTAACGTACCTACCGGGGATATCCTCACGAGCCGCGACGGAACGCCGCTGAGCATCCGGCCCATCCATGCCGATGACGTTGCTGCGCTGCAGCGCGGTTTCTCCCGGCTTCATCCGGACGAAGTGCGGATGCGCTTCCTGCACACGCTGACCGAACTGCCCGACCAACTCGCCCAGCGCCTGTGCCGTCTCGACCCCGAGCAGGAATTCGCCTTCGTGCTCGTCGACCCGCCGGGTACCGCCGACGAAGCCGAAATCTACGGCGTCGCCCGCGCCTATATCGACCCGACCACGGACAGTGCCGAATTCGCGCTGATCGTGCAGCGCCGCTTCACCGGCCAGGGCTTCGGCAGCGAACTGCTCCATCGCGTGATCGACAGCTGCCGCGCACGCGGCGTGCATGAAGTCTGGGGCGACGTGCTGACCGAGAATCACGCGATGCTCGATCTCTGCGACGAGTTCGGCTTCCGCCGTGAAAGCGTGTTCCACGACGCCTCGCTGACGCGGGTACGCCTCGCGGTCTGAACCGCTTCGCCGCAGCACGCCCTGCGCGCAGCGGCAACCGGCTAGACTAGGCGGTCTTGCCGCCGGCCCTGTTGGCCGGCGGCGCCTGCCCGCACGTCGATGACCTCCAGCCTGATCCAGCCGCCGCTGCCCAAATCCGCCAAAGTCCGCCGTTACTGGGAAAATCCGCCCGGTTCAGGTCTGGCGCTCGTACTCGAACAGACCGGCCGCAGCCACGCCGGGCTCGTCGTCGCGGTGACGCGCGACACACAAGCAGCGCACGCGCTCGAAACCGAACTCGCAACCTTTGCCGGCGACGGCGTCGAAGTGCTTCATTTCCCCGACTGGGAAACCCTGCCCTACGACCTGTTCGCGCCGCATCCGGAAATCGTCTCGCAACGCATCGCCACGCTCTATCGTCTGCCGGCCGTCGCGCAGGGCGTGCTCGTCGTGCCCGTCGCGACGCTGATGCAGCGGCTCGCGCCGCGCAGCTACATAGGCGGCACGGGTCTCGCGCTCGAGGTCGGGCAGAAACTCGATCTCGGCGCCGAGCAGCGCCGCCTCGAGGCGGCCGGCTACCGGCACGTGCCGCAGGTGCTCGAACCCGGCGACTTCGCCGTGCGCGGCGCACTCATCGACATCTTTCCGATGGGCGCGGCAGAGCCGTATCGCATCGAGCTGTTCGACGAGGAAATCGAGTCGATCCGCAACTTCGACGCCGAGACGCAGCGTTCGCTGCACAAGGTCGACAAGGTGCGCCTGCTGCCGGGGCGCGAGTTCCCGCTGACGGAGGAATCGACCAAGAGCTTTCGCACGCGGCTGCGCGAGCGCTTTCCGATCGACATCCGACGCTGCCCGCTCTATCAGGACATCAAGGAAGGCGCGACGCCGGCCGGCATCGACTACTACCTGCCGCTGTTTTTCGCGCAGACGCAGACGCTGTTCGACTACCTGTCGGCGAATGCGCTGTTCGTCCTCGGCGACGGCGCGCTCGACGCGGCCGAGCAGTTCTGGCGCCAGACCGCCGAACGCTATGACCAGCGCGCGCACGACATCGAACGGCCGGTGCTGCCGCCGGACGAACTCTATCTGTCGCCCGAACAGCTGCGCGAGCGGCTCAATCGCGAATTGCGCGTCGATCTCGTCGCGCGCGGCAGCAACGAGCACGTCCAGTCGCTTGGCCTGCAGCCGGCGCCCAACCTGCCGATCAACCGCAAGGGCGAGCAGCCGGCGGAAGAGCTGACCCGTTTCCTCGGGGCCTATCCCGGACGCGTGCTGATCGCCGCGGAAACCGCGGGTCGGCGCGAAGCGCTGATCGAACAGCTGCAGGCCGCCGGCCTGCGCCCGCTGACGCTGGCCTCGTGGGCGGAGTTCGCGCGCAGCGACGTGCGCTTCGCGATCGCGGTCGCGCCGCTGCAGGCCGGCTTCGCGCTGACCGAGCCTGCCTTCGCCGTGCTGACCGAGCGCGAGCTGCTCGGCGAGCGTGTTCAGCAGCAGCGCCGCCGCAAGCGCGCCGCGCGCGATCCGGAAACCATCATCCGCGACCTGACCGAACTCGGTCTCGGTTCGCCGATCGTGCACGTCGACCACGGCGTCGGCCGCTATCAGGGCCTCATCAAGCTCGACGTCGGCGGCAGCGCGAACGAATTCCTCGCGATCGAATACGCCAAGGGCGACAAGCTCTACGTGCCGGTCGCGCAGCTCAATCTGGTCTCGCGCTATTCGGGTACGTCGCCGGAACTCGCGCCGCTGCATTCGCTCGGCGGCGATGCCTGGGACCGCGCCAAGCGCAAGGCCGCGGAAAAAGTGCGCGACGTCGCGGCCGAACTGCTGGCGATCTACGCACAGCGCGAGGCGCGGCAAGGCACGGCGCTCACCGTCGACCGCCCGTCGTACGAGCAGTTCGCCGCGGCGTTCCCGTTCGAGGAAACGCCCGACCAGATCTCGGCGATCGATGCGGTCATCGACGACCTCGCCTCGCCCAAGCCGATGGATCGCGTCGTCTGCGGCGACGTCGGCTTCGGCAAGACCGAAGTCGCGCTGCGTGCCGCATTCGTCACGGCGATGGCCGGCAAGCAGGTCGGCGTGCTCGTACCGACCACGCTGCTCGCGCAGCAGCACTACCAGAATTTCCGCGACCGCTACGCCGACTGGCCGATCCGCGTCGACGTGCTGAGCCGCTTCAAGAAGGAAGTCGACGAGGCGATGGCGAAGCTCGCGGAAGGCCAGATCGACGTCATGATCGGCACGCACCGCCTGCTGCAGCAGGACGTGAAGTTCAGGCAGCTCGGCCTCGTCATCGTCGACGAGGAGCAGCGCTTCGGCGTGCGGCAGAAGGAACAATTGAAAAAACTGCGCGCCGAGGTAGACCTGCTCACGCTGACCGCGACGCCGATTCCGCGCACGCTGAACATGGCGATGTCGGGCATGCGCGATCTCTCGATCATCGCCACGCCGCCGGCGCACCGGCTCGCGGTCAAGACCTTCATCGCGCCCTGGGATCCGGCGCAGCTGCGCGAGGCGTTCCAGCGCGAGCTGCAGCGCGGCGGTCAGGTGTATTTCCTGCACAACGAAGTCGACACGATCGAGAAAATGGAACGCGATCTGCAGACGCTCGTGCCCGAGGCGCGCATCCGCATCGCGCACGGCCAGATGCCGGAAAAGGAACTCGAGCAGGTCATGCTCGATTTCCACCGCCAGCGCTTCAACGTGCTGCTGTGCACGACCATCATCGAATCGGGCATCGACATCCCGAGCGCGAACACGATCATCGTCAACCGCGCCGACCGCTTCGGCCTTGCGCAGCTGCATCAGCTGCGCGGCCGCGTCGGCCGCTCGCACCACCGTGCCTACGCCTATCTCGTCGTGCCGGACCGCCGGCAGATGACGGCCGATGCCGAGAAACGCCTCGAAGCGCTCGCGTCGATGGAAGAACTCGGCGCGGGCTTCACGCTCGCGACGCACGATCTGGAAATCCGCGGCGCGGGCGAACTGCTCGGCGACGAGCAGAGCGGCCAGATGCAGGAAATCGGCTTCTCGCTGTACACCGACCTGCTCGAACGCGCCGTGCGTGCGCTCAAGAGCGGCAAGGTGCCCGATTTCGAGCTGGTCGCCGCGCACGAGACCGAGGTCGAGCTGCACCTTCCGGCGCTGATCCCGGACGACTACCTGCCCGACGTGCATGCGCGACTGACGCTGTACAAGCGCATCGCGAGCGCGCGCGACGGCGAGCGCCTGCGCGAGCTGCAGGTCGAGATGATCGATCGCTTCGGCCTGCTGCCCGACGC
>CAMLLF010000307.1 GCA_946480705.1 uncultured Lysobacteraceae bacterium
CGACGAGGGCGGGGGCGACGAGAGCGGGGCCGATGAGAGCGGGGCCAGCGAGAATTGGTCCGCACGAGAAACACCTTGGCCCTTGCCGTTGAACTTTCGGGAAGCCGGGGATCCACGCACGACTTCCGGCGGCGCAACCGCTCGGGTCGCACTCGTACCGGACTCGGCGCTGCAGCAGCACGAAAGCGACGCGGCCGCACGCTACGGAGACGGCTGCGCGGAGTTCTATGACGAAATCTATGCGCCCGCCTCGCGGGCCGCCGTCGACCGACTGGTCGCGCTGGCCGCCGGCGGGCCCGTACTGGAGGCCGGCGTCGGCACCGGCCGATATGCGTTGCCGCTCAGCGGGCGTGGCGTGGCCGTTCACGGCGTCGATGCATCGGCTGCGATGCTCGACGCGCTGCGTCGCAAAGCCGGCGGCGCGGCGATCACAACGACACTCGGCGATTTCTCCCTGCTTTCGATGGAGAACGCGTATCGACTGATCGTCTGCCTGACCAACACGCTGTCATTGCTGACGGATGCGCGCCGGCAGGCGCAGGCGATTGCACGATTCGCGACGGCGTTGCACGACTCCGGCGCGTTGCTGCTTGAAACAACATATACCGGCGGCGATGCCGAAGCGGTCGCGACCGACATTGCCCTCCGCACGCGCGCCGGTATGCGGCGCTATCGCGTCGACGGCCGCGAGGTCGACGTGGCCACGCTCGATGCGTGGGCGGCCTGCGCCGGCCTGCACTGCGCCGCGCGCTGGCGAGACTGGCGCGGCACGCCCTGGCGCGGTGAACTCGGCGGCGTGCTGTCGCTGTACCGGAAAAACCCCCGGCAGCGTCGCGACGCAGAGCCGTCTGGCATCATCGGCGCGCCGCACGCATGACGGAGAAACGAACGATGCGCTCGCTTCCTGCGCTATGCATGACCATCGCCGCGACTGCATTGAGCGTGACCGGTTGCGCGACCGCGCCGCCGGCGACGCCGCCGGCACCGGTCGACACGTCGCCGACCGCGCCGTTCTCCCTGCACGAGGCCGGTATCGCCGAGTTGCAGCGCCGCATGGAGTCGAAGGAACTCACCGCACGCACGATCGTTCAGCTGTACCTCGATCGCGTTGCGCGGCTCGACGACGCCGGCCCCGAACTCGGCGCCGTCATCGAGATCAATCCCGATGCTCTGACGATCGCGGACGCCCTCGACGCGGAACGCGCCGCCGGCAAGGTGCGCGGGCCGCTGCACGGCGTTCCGGTTCTGCTCAAGGACACGATCGACACGGCTGACGCGATGCAGACCAGCGCCGGCTCGCTCGCACTGGTCGGAACGCCGGCGGCACAGGACGCCGCCATTGTGGAAAGGTTGCGAAAGGCAGGCGCCGTCGTGCTCGGCAAGACGAATCTCAGCGAGTGGTCGAACTTCCGCTCGACGCGCTCGACCAGCGGCTGGAGCGCACGCGGCGGGCAGACGCGGAACCCTTACGTGCTCGACCGAAATCCGTGCGGATCGAGTTCGGGCAGTGCGGTCGCCGTCGCCGCGAATCTCGCCGTCGGCACGGAAACCGACGGATCGATCCTTTGTCCGGCGGCGAACGCCGCAATCGTGGGCCTGAAGCCGACTGTCGGCCTCGTCAGCCGCAGCGGCACGATTCCGCTCGCCCCGTCGCTCGACACGCCGGGTCCGATGGCGCGCAGCGTCACCGACACGGCGGTTCTGCTGAACGCCCTGGCCGGTTCCGATTCACGCGACAAGGCAAGCTGGGATGCCGACAAGCACGCGACCGACTACACGCGCGGACTCGCCGTCGACGGCTTGCGCGGCGTGCGAGTCGGCGTGGTGCGCGACTACGCGGAGTTCAACGCGGACGTCGCCGCAGCCTTCGAAAAGGCGATCGCACGCATGCTCGACGCGGGCGCCGCTCTCGTCGATCCCGTCAGGCTGCCGAACGCCGGCAAGCTCGACGCGCTCGAAATGACTGTCTGGACCTACGAGTTCAAGACTGCCGTCAACGCGTATCTGGCGACGCGCCGCGGCGTGCCGATTGCGAATCTTTCCGAGCTCATCGCCTGGAATCGCGCCCACCCCGCGCAGGAACTCGGCCCGTTCGGCCAGGAGCTGCTGGAACAGGCGCAGGCCAGCGGCACGCTGAACGACAGGGCGTACAAGCAGGCGCTCGCGAGCCTGCGCCGCTACGCACGCAAGGACGGCGTCGACGCGGCGATGAAAAAGTACAAGATCGACGTGCTCGTCGTACCGTCCAACAACCCGTCCTGGGTGACCGACCCTGTCAACGGCGATCGCTTCACCGCCGTCACGAGCACGATCGCGGCAGCCGCTGGTTATCCATCGATCACCGTGCCGCTGGGCGACGTGCGCGGGCTGCCGATCGGGCTCACCTTCATCGGGCCGGCGTGGAGCGAAGCGAAACTGCTGCGCTATGCCTACGCGTTCGAACAGGCGACGAAGGCACGCCGTCCGCCGGCATTTCTGCCGACGATCGCTTCGGGTGCGTCGCCATAGTCCGGCATCGAGCGTACGCGGCGCCTCGTCGCTTTCCCTCTATGAGTCGGATGCGCCGCAACACGGTACGCACCGCGGCACGAAAACGATGCGTCAGTTCGCCGGCGTGACGGGCGTGGCCTGCGTCTGCTTGCGCACGATCAGCATGGCCATCTCGATCGACTGCTCGTAGTTCAGTCGCGGATCGACGTTCGACTTGTAGGCGCGGGCCAGATCGGTTTCCGTGAGGTCGCGCGCGCCGCCCAGGCATTCGGTGACGTTTTCGCCGGTCAACTCGAGATGCACGCCGCCGAGACGCGTGCCGCAGGCGGAGTGAATGTCGAACGCGCGCTCGAGTTCATTGCGGATATTCTCGAACCGGCGCGTCTTGACGCCAGAGGACGTCGACTCGGTATTGCCGTGCATCGGATCGCAGCTCCAGAGCACGCGCGCGCCTTCGGATTTCACAGCTTCGACGAGCGGCGGCAGATGCTGGCTGATCTTGTCGGCACCCATGCGGTGCAGCAAGGTCAGGCGGCCCGGTTCGTTGTCCGGGTTCAGGATCGCGACGAGCCGCTTGAGCTGATCAGGCTTCACCGAAGGACCGACCTTGACCGCAACCGGATTGCGGATGCCACGGAAATACTCGACGTGAGCGCCGTCGACATCGGCCGTCCGCATGCCGATCCACGGGAAATGCGTGGACAGGTTGAACCAGCCCCACTGTCGCGGAACCTGGCGCGTCTGGGCCTGCTCATAGTGCAGCACGAGCGCTTCGTGCGACGTATAGAAGTCGACGCGCGAGAAGCTGCCGATCGGCGCGCCGTGCAGCGTCTCCATGAAGCGCAGCGAGTCGCCGATCGATTCGACCATGTGCTGATATTCGTTCTGCAGCGGCGAATATTTGACCCAGTCGAGATCCCAGTATTCCGGGTGGTGCAGGTCGGCGAACCCGCCGTCGATCAGCGCGCGCACGAAATTCATCGTGAGCGCGGAATGCGAATGGCCTTCGACCAGTCGCTGCGGATCGGGGCGGCGCGCCTCCGGCGAGAACTCGACCGCGTTGACGATGTCGCCGCGATAGCACGGCAGCGTGATGCCGTCGCGCGTCTCGGTATCGGCCGATCGCGGCTTCGCGTACTGGCCGGCGAAGCGACCGACGCGCACGACCGGCAGCTTGAGACCGTGCGTGAGCACGAGGCTCATCTGCAGCAGTACCTTGAGCCGGTTGGATATCAGCGCCGACGAACAGTCGTCGAAACTCTCGGCGCAATCGCCGCCCTGCAACAGAAAACGGCGGCCTTCCTGCGCCTCGGCGATCTGCTTGCGCAGCGCAATGACTTCCCACGACGTGACGAGCGGCGGCAGGTTTCGCAGCTTGTCCAGCGCCCGGTCGAGTTCGCCGGCATCGGCATAGCTCGGCTGCTGCACGGCGGGCCGGGACTGCCAGGACGACGGACTCCAGTCCTTCGCTTCGCGGACGGGATGGATCTGACGCTCGATCTGACTCATGACGCGGCCTTGCTGCAGTGCGGAAAACGATCTTGCCACAGCGCCGCGACGACGCAAGCTCATGAGCGCTTGTGCCGCAGCCGGCGGATATGGCGATTTATCGTAAGGTGCCGTAGGGACGGGGCGGCTTGCGCCAAGCGGCGATCAGCGCGAACAGCGTCAGTCCGACAAACCAGATCAGACACCATGCCGGCATCGACAATCCCAGGAAGGTCCAGTCGACCTTTGCGCATTCGCCGGAGCCCGTCAGCACGAGCTGCAGGGTCTTCGACAGCGGGAAGGTATCGAGCATGAAGTTCAGACCCGGGCCACAGGCAGGCACTTCGTCCGCCGGCAGATGCGTGAGCCAGACGTGTCGTCCCGCAATCAGCGCACCGACGATACCGCCGAGGCTCACCAGCACGGCATACACCTTGCGCCCGCCGCCGCGCGGACCATGCAGCGCACCGAACAGGAAAAACACGCCCATGACGAAGAACGCGACGCGCTGAAGAATGCAGAGCGGACAGGGATCCTTGCCGAGCTGGAACTGGGCGAAGAATGCGTAGCCGAGCAAGGCGGCTACGCAGACCGCTCCGAACAGGTACTGGACGCGGAATGACCACGCGAACGGGTTCAGTTTCATGGAACGGCAGATCTCCGGCTGTATGCGTGGACGGCGCAATGGGCGAGTATCGATCGAGACGACAATGGACCGCCAGCACCGCACAAAGTGCTGGGTCTGCGACGGTTCGCCGCGACGCCGCGCCAACCGGAGCGGTCAGTGCCTCAACGCAAAAAAGCCCAGGTCGTCGCCGACCCGGGCTTTCGATGCTGTACAGCGACTGCTATTACTCGGCGGCGTCGCCCGTCGCGACCGGACGGTCGACGAGTTCGACGTAGGCCATCGGTGCATTGTCGCCGGCGCGGAAGCCGCACTTCAAGATGCGCAGGTAGCCGCCCTTGCGTTCGCGATAGCGCGGACCGAGGTCGACGAACAGCTTGCCGACCGCTACCTTGTCGCGCAAACGCGCGAACGCGAGGCGGCGATTCGCAACACCGTCAGTCTTTGCGAGCGTGATCAGCGGCTCGGCAACGCGACGCAGTTCCTTCGCCTTCGGCAGCGTGGTCTTGATGAGCTCGTGCTTGAACAGCGACGAAGCCATGTTCTTGAACATCGCTTCGCGGTGGCTGCTGGTCCGGTTGAGCTTGCGGCCCGATTTCATGTGACGCATGGTCGTGTTTCCTTGGTGATCCTGACAGGGATCAGCCCATCATGCCGTGGGTAAGACCCATCGGCGGCCAGTTCTCGAGCTTCATGCCGAGCGACAAGCCACGCGCACCCAGCACGTCCTTGATCTCGGTGAGCGACTTCTTGCCCAGATTCGGCGTCTTCAGCAGCTCGACTTCGGTCTTCTGCACGAGGTCGCCGATGTAGTAGATGCTCTCGGCCTTGAGGCAGTTGGCCGAGCGCACGGTCAGTTCCAGGTCGTCGATCGGACGCAGCAGCAGCGGATCGACGCCGCCCTTCT
>CAMLLF010000308.1 GCA_946480705.1 uncultured Lysobacteraceae bacterium
CGGGAATCGGGAATCGGGAATCGGGAATCGGGAATCGGGAATCGGGAATCGGGTATGGGGAGCAGGGAGTCGGGAGTCGCATGAGCGAAACGGGCTTTGCCTTTGCCGTCGACGATTCCCGATTCCCCGTTCTCGATACGCGTTTCCCGGCTATCCTCCGCCGATGTCGACCCTGCTATTGAACCTGCGCCACGCGCCCGAGGACGAGGCGGACGAAGTCCGCGCGCTGCTGCAGGCGCATTCGATCGGATTCTATGAAACGCCCGCGAGCCGCTTCGGCATTTCCGCCGGCGGCATCTGGCTGGCCGACGAGGCGCGCGCGGACGAGGCGCTGGCGCTGCTCGCGCGGTACCACACGCAGCGTCGCGATGCGGCGCGCAGCGCCTATGCGCAGGCGGTCGCCGAGGGCAGGGCGCCGGGATTCTGGCAACAGCTGCGGCGCGAACCCGTGCGCGTGATTTCGGCGCTGATCGTGATTGCGGTGCTGATCGCGCTGTGCGCGGTGCCGTTCTTTCTGCTCAGGGGCGGGTGAGGGGAGAAAAGAGTGGACGGGAGTGAGAAACCAGAGCGGCCCGCTTTCACTCGTTTCTCACTCCTCTGCGCTCTTTCCTGCTCCTGAAACGACAACCGGGCGACGAGCGCCCGATTGCGTAGCTCCACAGCGGTCGCGGCGGTTGCCGCGAGCGCGGGTATTACAGAGCGGCGTCCTTGAGCTTCTTGAGCGCGCGCGCCTTGATGCGGACGGTCGCCGGCTTGGCCGGGAACCAGCGCTCTTCGCCCGAGAACGGGTCCTTGCCGAAGCGCTTCTTCTTCGCGGCCACGGCCTGCGCCGTCACCTTCAGCAGACCCGGCAGCGTGAACACGCCGGCGCCCTTCTTGTGGATCGAACCGAGCATCGTCGCTTCGAGCGCGGCGAGGACGGCCTTGGCGGCCTTCGGCTCGACGCCGGCCTGTTCGGCGAGATGACGGGCAAGTTCGGACTTCGTGAACGAATCCTTGATCGGCTTCGGCGCGGCCGCCGGCTTGGCGGCGCTCTTGGTCTTGCTGGTTGCTGCTTTCTTGGCCATGGGCTTTGGTTCTCGGTGACAGAGTGTTTCGCCCGCGCGGTCGTCGGCGGGCGGCCAGTGTCGGCGGCGACACTTTACTGCATCAGCACCGCAAGAAATAAGCGGTTTCGACGCAATATTTGCGCGGCGATACTCAATACATGCGTCATTGCGCGCGCTTGCTGCACTGCAACTGCGTACCGAAGGCGTTTTCGAGTATCTTGCGCGGTCGCTTGCGGGTTTCGGGCATGCGCAGTCGTGCGGTCGAGGGCGGCGAATCCTGTCCCGGCAGGACAGTCCCGGATTCAGTAAAAATTTATAGAAATTGACATTGTCCGCGCCCGGCGCGGCATGCGCGACGGCTCAAGGCGCTTTCTCGACGCGACCGTCCTTGACCACCCAGGCGACGTTCTTCAGCACGCGCACGTCGGCGAGCGGATCGCCGGCGACGGCGACGAGATCGGCGCGCTTGCCCGGCTCGATGCTGCCGAGTTCCTTGTCGACGCCGAGCAGTTCCGCCGCGTCCAGCGTCGCCGCGCGGATCGCCTGTGCCGGCGTGAGGCCGAACTCGACGAGCAGTTCGAACTCGTCGGCATTGCGGCCGTGCAGGCTCACGCCGGCGTCGGTGCCGAACGCGATGCGCACACCGCCGGCCACGGCCTGGCGCAGCGCCTTGCCGGTGATGCCGATGCGCCATTCGATCTTCTCGCGCACGTCGCCGCGATAGGCGCCGGGGTTCGCGGCCAGGCGTTCCTTGTAGCCGTTGACGGTCGACAGCGTCGGCACGTACCACGCACGGTGCTTGCGCCAGAGCGCGAGCGTGTCGGCGTCGAGCAGCGTGCCGTGCTCGATCGAGTCGGCGCCGGCGCGCAGCGCGAGCGCGATGCCGTCGGCGCCGTGCGCATGCACGGCGACCTTGCGGCCGTACAGATGCGCGGTCTCGACGATCGCGCGCGCCTCGTCCTCGAACATCTGCTGGCCGAGCCCCGCGCCGATGCGGCTGTTGACGCCGCCGGTCGTGGCCATCTTGATCACGTCGGCACCGCGCGCGATCTGCCGGCGCACCGCGCGGCGGCAGTCGTCGGCGCCGTCGCAGGTCGTTTGTTCGGCGGCTATCGCATCGTGCAGCGCTTCGCTGAAGCCGAGCGTCGGGTCCATGTGTCCCGCCGTCGTCGAGATCGCCGAACCCGCATCGAGAATGCGCGGACCCGGCAGCTTGCGTGCGGCGATCGCATCGCGCAGCGCGAGCGTGACGCCGCCGCGGTCGCCGAGATTGCGCACGGTCGTGAATCCGGCCGCAAGCGTCTTGCGCGCATTCACGGCCGCTTCGTAGGCGTAGTACGCCGTGCCTTGCGTGACCGATTCGAGCTGCGCCTCCGCGCCGGCCTTGTCCGAGGTCAGGTGCACGTGGCTGTCGATGAGGCCCGGCAGCACGTAGCGGTCGCGCAGGTCGAGCACGCGCGCATCGGCCGGCACGTCGGCGAACGCGTTCGCGCCGAGATGGCCGTCGCGCACGTCGACGATGCGTTCGCCGCGCACGAGCACGGTTGCGCTCTTGCGCGGCGCCTGCCCCGGACGGTCGAGCAGCGGCCCGGTCTGCACGATCAGCCAGTCGTTACCGGCGGCGGCAGCGATCGCCGGCAGCGTGGCGGCGAGGGCGAGCAGGCAGCAGCGCAGCAGGTTTCGCATGGGCGTTCGCGCAGATGAGGGGATGCCCGAGCATAGCCGAGTGCACAGCCCGGCATGTAGCGGCGACCGCGTTGCGGTTCTGCGCAGGTCGCCGCATCCCGGTGCGGCGCATTGACATACGACGGTGTTCGTAGAAACTGGCGCCCTCACGCCCGCCGGAGCCGATCATGTCCCTGCTGCCGCGTCTGCCGTCGTGGAGTGTCCCCGTGTTTTTCGTGCTGCTGTTCGCCGCATCGCCGGCGCGAAGCGAAGGCGTCGTGCAAGGGCCTTACTGGGCCGGACCGATGCACAGCGGTTCGTGGTTCCAGCCCGACCGCAGCGGCGAAGGTTTCATTCTCGAAATACTGCCCGACGGCAATGCCGTCGCCGCGTGGTTCACGTTTCCCGCGGCGGGCGAGCCCGGCGAACAGATGTGGCTCGTCGCGGCAGGAGGCCGGTTCGATGGCAATCGTCTCGTGTTCGAGCAGGTCTACCGGCCGCGCGGCGGCCGCTTCGGACCGGCGTTCGATCCGGCGCAGATCGATAACGTTCCCTGGGGCCGCTTCGAATTCACCTTCGACGACTGCAATGCGGCAACGCTGCGCTACGAGGCGACCGGCGACTACGGCAGCGGCATACGCTCGCTGCGCCGCATCACGAGCATCGATCAGATCGAGTGCAGCGGCGCGCGCGCACTCGCCGAGAACGGCGGACGCGCACTGAGCGGCCTGCGCAGCCGCAGCGGCAACTGGTTCGTGCCGGGACGCTCGGGCGAAGGCTGGTTCATCGAGGATCTTCCCGACGGCCGCATGCTGGTGTACTGGTTCACGTTCGACCCGGCGGGCAATCAGCTCTGGCTGACCGGCGTCGGCCAGCGCAGCGCCGACAATCGTCTCGCCGTCGACGCCTACGTCACGCGCGGTACGCGCTTCGGCGCGGCGTTCGATGCCTCGGCGGTACGACAGGAACGCTGGGGCCGCATCGAGTTCGATTTCACGTCGTGCAACGCGGCGGCCGTGCGCTATGCGGCCGACGCCGCGGCCTACGGCAGCGGCGCATACACGTCGGCGCGTGTGACCGCGCTGGCTGGCGCCCCCTGCATCGACGGCACGCCGCAGGCGCGTGTCGGCGGCAACTGGGTCGAAGCGGCGCGCATGCCGAGTCCGGCGCAGTCCGAGCATGCGGCGGTCGAATACGAAGGCAAGATCTACGCGCTCGGCGGCTACGGCGACAATCGCGCGTTCAAGCGCTATGACCCGGCGGCCGACAGCTGGGACACGCTGCCGCCGCTGCCGGGCGGCCGTCATCATCTCTCGGCGTTCGCGGCGCCGGGTTCGATCTATGTCGTCGGCGGCGCTCCGGTCGGCGGCGGCGACGCGAACTCGCCGGCGTTCCGCTTCGATTTCGCGCGCGCCGCCTGGGAGCCGCTGACGGAACTGAGCTGGACCTACGGCAGCCAGGCTGCACTGCTCAACGGTCGTGCGTACATCGGCACCGGCGACGGCAGCCTCGAGGAATACGATCCGCGCCAGCGCGCCGTGCGTCGCGTGCGTCCGCCGGATCTGATCGAGCGCGACCACGCGCAGGTCATCGCATTCCTCGGCGAGGTCTGGGTGATCGGCGGCCGTTCGCCCGAGACCCGCACGACTGCGATCTACGATCCGGTCAGCCAGACGTGGCGCGCGGGACCGTCGTTCCTGCACGGCCGCGGCGGATTCGCCGCCGCCGTCGTCGAGAACCAGATCGTCATCACCGGCGGCGAGCAGCTCAACAACGGTACGAATCTCAACGTGGTCGGCGTCACCGAGGTGTACGCGGCAGGCGGAACGCGCTGGTTCACCGGCCCGGCGCTGCCGCATCCCGTGCACGGCGTCGTCGGCGCGACCGTGAACGGCCGCATCTACACGATCAGCGGATCGGATCGCGCTGGACTTGCCACGGGCGCGACGGGGAAGGTGTTCTGGTGGGCGCCGGAATGATGTGAGGAACGAGAGGAGGAGTGAGACACGAGTGCGGCTGCACGCGACGCGTTCTCTGTTCTCACTTCTCTGCACATTTTCCTCGCTTCACCGCACCACGTTCCTCCAATCCTTCTCGTAGTACCGCACCAAGGCCTGCGTATCGAGGTGGTTCGGCTCCACCTCGGGCCGCGGCAGGTCGGGGGCGAAGCGGAACAGCGCGGCGGTCGTCGCGGCATCGAGATAGCGCACCGGCACGTCGTAGCGCTGCGGCGGCGTGTAGCGTCGCGCGGCGTGGCCGGCGAGCACGAAGCCCCAGTCGCCGAACGAAGGCACATTGACGTGGTACGGCCAGGTCGTCAGACCCGCCGCGCGCAGACTCGCTTCGACGCACCAGTAGGCGTGCGGGGCGTAATAGGGCGACGTCGCCTGGATCGCGACGAGCCCGTCGTCGTTCAGATGGCGCGCGAGCAGGCGGTAGAACGGCACGGAGTAGAGCTTGCCGAGCGCGAAATTCGTCGGGTCGGGCAGGTCGATGAAGATCGCGTCGAAGCGGCGCGGGTCGGTTTCGAGCCAGCGTCCGGCATCGGCGTTGACGATGCGTACGCGCGCATCGGCGAGCGCGCCCCGGTTCAGCGCGACGAGTTCGGGATGCTGCGCGAACAGGGTGGTCACGGCGGGATCGAGATCGACGACGGTGACCTCGCGTACCGAGGCGTGCTTGAGCACTTCGCGCAGGGCGAGTCCGTCGCCGCCGCCGAGCACGAGCACGCTGCGTGCGCCGCTGTCCTGCAGCGCCGGATGCACGAGCGCCTCGTGATAGCGGTAT
>CAMLLF010000309.1 GCA_946480705.1 uncultured Lysobacteraceae bacterium
CGCGTATTCGACCCGCCTCGTCGAGCACAAGCGCGGCCGGCGCCGGCGCTTCATGGCAGCGCGGCTCGTGCTGTATCCCTACGTGTTCTTCCTGCGCCAGTACCTCGGCAAGCGCTGGTTCCTCGACGGCTGGGCCGGCTTCATCAACGCCGTGTCGGCGGCGTACTACGTGTTCCTGAAGTACGCGAAAGTTCTGGAAAAAGACCGGGAGGAAACTAGTGGAGAGAAGTGAGAGAAGAGTGGGGTTGCCGCACGCTTCACTCGTTGCTCATTCGTCTTCACTCTTTCCCGCTTTCTCGCTCCCGAGCAGCGACAACGCCATCCCGACGACGAGCAGCGTGCCGGCGACGAGCACGACCCAGAGCAGCAGGTTGCGCCAGTCGGGCTCGCGTACGGGCGGTGGCGGCGGCACGAGCGCCTGGTCGCCGCTGACAGTGCGGCCGTTTTCCGGTACGGCCGGATAGGGCTTCCAGTCGGCGCCGTGACGACGGCGCAGCGCATCGAGCAGTGTCGCGATCGGCGCGTCATGGCGGCGCGCCTTCGCGCTGCCGGCGGCAATCATGTATGGGCCTTCGCCCTGGGCGAGAAATACCAGCACTTCGGGCCGATAGCCGAGCACGAGCGCTGGCGCCGTGCGCGGCGCCGGCGTCGCCTCGACCCGCCACTCGCGGTCGCGCAGCGGCGCAGTCAGGCGCTGCGGTGTGGAACTTTCCACGGTGTCGCCCGAAGCGACGCGATAGCCGGTCCACGGGCCGGCGCGCGTGTACCACGGCAGCTTCTCGTTCTCGCGGCTGCGCACGGTCCAGGTCGCGACGCTGTTGCCGCCGTCGGCGCGCAGATCGAGCTGCAGCACCGGGATGCGCGCGTCGAGGCGGTAACGGTAGTGCAGGCGGTCATCCTCGGGCACGGCGTCGCCGTTCACGCTGAGCCAGCGCCATTCGGGTTCCGGCGGCGGCGGGGCGGCTTCGGCGCGGACAGCGCGCAACGGCGGCAGCGTGTTCGTCGCCGCGGCGATGCGCAGATAACGGAAGCTGCGCTCGCGGCCGAGTTCGATGCGGTCGCGGCGCAGGCGCTCCTCGCCGTTGCGCAGGTCGGCGGCGATGCCGCTGCCGATCGCATGCCAGTGCTGCAGGTCCTCGCTCGCGGACACGGCGACGTTGGCCTGGAATGCGGGCACGTCGTCGGCCCAGTCCAGACGCAGTGCCGCGAGCGGCGTGCGGATCTGGCTGAGGTCCAGCAGCAGTTCGCGGCGTGCGTCGCCGCTGGCGCCCGACGCGACGCTGGCATCGATACGCAGCACGCGGCCCTGTGCGTCTCGCTCGGCGCGCAGGTTCCAGTCGTCGCCATTCGCAGCGTCCTGCGCCGAGGGCAGCACGAACCACGGCACGTCGATAAGTTCGCGCGGCCATTCCTGCGCGCTGGTGCCCTCGGGGCCGAGCAGCGTGGCCGGCAGCGATTCGCCGGCCGCGTTGAAGACCTCGATGTCGGCGAGCGCGACGTCCTGCGCCGCGCGGTACATCGGCTCGCTGAGCACGACGCGGAACGCGCCGCCGTCCGCGCGGGACAGGCGCAGCGGCCATTCCTGCGCATAGTCACTGCGCTGTCCGGCCGCCGCGGCGCCGGCGCCCAGCAGCAGGACGACGGCGGCTGCGACGCGTTTCATACCTCGCCCTCGATCTGCTTCGGCGGATTCGGCGCGAACCAGCCGACGATCATCAGCAGGCCGCCGACCGCGAGCACGCCGAGAATCGCATGCAGATCCTTCAGGTGCGTGCGGTCGATCAGGATCAGCTTCACGATGACGAGGCCGACGAGGCAGGCGCCGCCGATCCAGATCGGACGCGAGCGGCGGCGCGCGCGTGCTCTACATCTCGCCGCTCAAGGCGCTGGCGGTGGACGTCGAGCGCAACCTCCGGTCGCCGCGCGCCGGTCAGCATCGCGATGAGACCCGCGACGCACCAGACGACCGAGAGGCAGGCCTGCGCGAGCGCCGAGCGCATCATCGATTCGCTGTCCCAGGGCACGCCGCCGAGGAAGTGCACGCCGCGCAGGGTCATGCTCGTCATCAGCGCGATGCCGATGATCGCGAGCAGCTGGGCGCGGAATGCCGCGTCGAGGATCGCGTCGCCGGCTGCGCCGGCCTGGCGGAACCAGTACAGCAGCGCGATGACGAAGCCGAGCTGCGCGAGTTCCAGCGGATTGGCAACCGGCACGTAGGCGAGCGGCGCCGGATCGCCCGCGGCGACGAGGCCGATGACCCAGAATGCGCCGAGCAGGATCGAGAACACGCCGAGCAGCGCCGGGCGCGCCGCTTCGGCCTGCTCGGCCAGCGGGAACCGCAGCACGCGCCAGCGGCCCAGCGTGCCGGCGAACGCGACGGCGAACGGCGCGAGACCGAGCAGCACCTGCCAGATCGTGCCGAGGAGCCAGGTTTCGCGCGCAAGGTGGACGAGTTGCGTTCCGAGCACGCCGGTCCATGTGAACACGTGTACCGCGTAGGCGGCGCCGAGTCCCGGCGTCGCCGTCGCGTCGAGATTGCGCTGCACGCGCAGGCTCGCGGCGAACCAGCCGAGCCATGCGGCGAGACCGAAGCCCGACAGCGGGCCATGTTCGTTGGCCGCGGCCGTCGCGGCAATGAACGCCGGGGCGGCGAAGATCGCGACCAGTGCGGGCCAGCGCAGCTCGTTCCATCCGAGCCGGCGCGCGGCTTCGCTCGCGAGCAGCGCGGTCAGTGCCATGAAGCCGAGCAGCCAGTTCGCGCCCGTGCCGGCCGGCGCGAAGCGCTCGATCTCGTTGACGCCGAGCGCGAACCACCAGGCCAGCGCCCAGACCAGCTGCAGCTGGGCCATCGCGCTCGTTTCGTTGGAGCGGCGCAGCAGGCCGCTGCAGACGAATCCGGCCGCCGACAGCAGCAGGATCGCGAGGAAATCGCCGTTGAGCATTGGCAGCATCCCCGGCGGCGGGTTGCGGTCGAACAGCACGCTCAGCAGCGACACGCCGGCGGCGAGCTGCAGCAGATAGCCGATCACGCGCGGCAGCTGACGCTGCTGGCGCAGGCCGAGCCAGACCAGCGCCGCACCTTCGACGGCCCAGGCGCAGGCGGTGGAGCGCGCCGACAGCGCGAGCGGCACGGCCAGCGTCGCGAAGCCGAGCGCGAGCAGCGCATGCGACTGGCCGAGCAGCGTCATCGCAAGACGGCGGAACGCGAACCAGGCGACGCCGACGTGCGCGAGTGCGAGCACGAGCGCCGACAGCGCGAGCAGTTTTGTATCGCCGTCGAGCAGCGCGGCCTGCAGCGGGAACGCGAACAGCGGTGTGCCGAACACGAGGCTGCCGTCGACGAAGCCGCGGCGCTCTTCGGGCTGGCGCAGCGCATAGAGCAGCGGAATCAGCAGATAGAACGCATAGAACAGGATCAGAAACGGTTCGGTCGTCGAGAACAGTTCGGGGCGGTACTTGAGGAAGCCCCAGGCCGTGCCGATGCCGAACGTGAAGACGAAGCCGAGCAGGTTCAGCGCGCGCCAGGGTTTTACCCAGGCGATGCCGAAGATCGCCGCGTTGAGCACGGCGTAATACGTGAACAACGCAACGTGATTGCCGCTGTCGCTCGCAGTCAGTACCGGCGCGAGGAAGCCGCCGACGATCGCGAGCAGCGCGAGCGCCAGCGCATCCTGCGCGACGGCGAGGATGCCGGCGGCGCCGACGATGACGACGAGCAGCAGGAAGGCGAGTCCCGGCGGCAGCAGGTTGTGGAGCTTGTAGCTGCCGAACACGACGAGCAGCAGGATGCCCACGGCGCCGCCCTGCAGCGACAGCGCGAACGCGCGGTGGCTCTCGCGCTTGCGCCAGCCGAAAATCAGGCCGGCGATGGCGGCGGCGGCGATGCCGGCCATGCGTACTTCGATCGGCACCGTGAACCAGCCCTGGTCGGCGGCATATTTCATGAGCGCGCCGACGCCCAGGAACAGGATCAGCACACCGATCTTCACCGGGATGTTGCCCTCGGTGAACCAGCGTTTGATCGCGGCGAACGCGCGCTCGAGCGGATCGGGTTCGTCACTGCGCGTCGCTCGCGGCGGCGGCGCACCGGCGGGGCGCGCGGCGCGCGGAATCGGCGGCGGACGCTTGGCCGCCGATGGTGCAGACGGTGCTTCGCCGATCGTGAAAACCGCGCGTTGCGGCGATGCCGGCGGCGGAGGAGGGGTGGCCATGTCGCTGAGATCCAGGTCGAAGTCGAGCGGCGGCGACGGCTCGGCCGGCGTCGCACGCGGGGCGGGTGGCACGGGTTCGTGACGCTGCGGCGTCGCGCTGCGGGCGGCGGCCGGCGGCGGCGTTGCGGCGGCGCCGGACGCACGCCGCGGCGTGTATTCGAACGGCGGGAGTTCGGGCTCGGGCTCGGATTCGGTCAGCGGGCGCATCGGCGCGGGTGCGCGTGCGGACTCGACCGGCCGTTGCGCGGCCGGCGCCGGCGCGGGCGCGCGGCGTGGCGCCGGTTCCTCGGCGAAGTCGCGCGCGGCGCGCGCGACTTCGAGCGTGGCGACATCGTCCTCGATGCGGCCGAGGCGGCTTTGCAGCGCGCTGATGCGCCCGAACAGCACGCCGATCAGCGTGCCGAAGATGGCGCCGACCGCGGCGGCACTCTTGAGCAGCGTGCTTCCCAGCAGGACGCCGACGAACAGACCGATCAGACCCAGCAGCCAGGGCATCTCGATTCTCCACTCCGTGAATGCGACGTTCGCACTCTAGCGGCCGCCGGCCGCGGCGTCCCCAAGGTCGTGCGCGGGTATCGCCGGCCGATACCCGGCGGATCAGTTGTCGCCGCCGGCCGGACGACGGCTCAGCAGACCGTGGGGCCGCCGCAGAAAAGGCTCAGTAGAGGGGAGCGCCGCCCACTGGGCGGGTCTTGAAGCGCTTGTGCAGCCAGAGATACTGCGACGGCGCCTCGCGCACCATGGCTTCGATCGCGGCGTTGACGCGCGCGGTGTCGACGACGGCGTCGTCGCTCGGGAAATCGGCGAGCGGCGCTTCGAGGCGCAGGGTGTAGCCGCCATCGGCGTCGCGCCGGTGGAAGAATGGCAGCACGAGCGCGCCGGAGAGCCGCGCGAGATGATGCGTCGCCGTGATCGTCGACGCCGGCACGCCGAAGAACGGCACGAATACCGAGTCCTTGCCGCGCATGTCCTGGTCCGGCGCGTACCAGACCGTGCCGCCGCGCCGCAGGTACTTCACGGTCGCGCGCAGTTCGTCCTTCGTGAACATCGCGTCGGCGTAGCGCAGGCGTGCGGCGAGCACGGCCTGTTCGAACACCAGATCGTCCATCACGCGATACATGCCGCTGATGCGGATGCGCCGCGATACGAGCCGTGCGCACAATTCCAGATGGGAAAAATGTCCGCCGACGAGCAGCACGCCGCGCCCCTGTTCGCGAGCGGCGGCGAGATGTTCGAGCCCGGTCACGCGGCAGGGGATCGCGGCGATCGCGTCATCGCTGCCGAACCCG
>CAMLLF010000310.1 GCA_946480705.1 uncultured Lysobacteraceae bacterium
TGGCGCGCCCGGGATGGCCTCCGTGGTGTCGTGCGAAAGCCGGCCGCGCCGCGCCGGGACCGCGCGCGACGGCGCGATCTGAGAATGCGGATGGAGGCGAATGACCTTGCGGTCGTGCGATCGGGCCGGACCCGCGGCCTGCGGCGCGGAGCCCGGCGCACGCTCGCGTCACTTGACGACGAGCTTGCCTTTCATGATCGCCCAGTGTCCCGGGAACGAGCAGAAGAACACGTAGTCGCCGCCGGCCTTCAGCGCCGAGCCCGGGAACGACGCCGACGTCGACGCGCCGCCGCCGACCAGCGGCGTGTGTGCGATCGCACGCTTGTCGCCGGCCGCGACATAGTTGGCCGCCGCGCCGGCCTTCTGGCCGTCCTGAGCGATCGGCTGCAGGTCCGCGGGGGCGGCGATCACGACGTTGTGGCCCATGGCCGCGACCGGCAGCTTGCCGGTATGGGTGAGCTTGATCTCGACCGTCTTGCACGACGCGGCGACGGTGACTTCGCTGCGATCGAACTTCATCGCGTCGTCGGCTTTCAGGTCGATCACGCAGTCATTGGCCTGGACGGCCGTGGCGGTCAGCAGCAGAGCGGCGAGGAAACAACGACGCATGGCGGTTCTCGTGTCGAGGAAGGATGGACGCAGCCTAGTCGTCCGCGCCGAGGCGCTTGTTGATCGAGATCAATCCGGGCTCCCTCTCGCATGCTCCGGCTACACTCGGCGACGTCCTTTCGCTTCGGAGTCCGCCGCCATGCAAGCCTTCCTGTCCGCCAGCCTGATCCTCTCCGCGTCCGGCATCGGCGCCGACGTCGCCGGTTTCCGCGTGACCAGCAGCGACATCGCCGACGGCGCGACCCTGCCGCACAAGCACGTCTTCAACGGCTTCGGCTGCGACGGCGACAACCTGTCGCCGCAGCTGAGCTGGAGCGGCGCCCCCGCAGGCACACGCAGTTTCGCGATCACGGTCTACGATCCGGACGCGCCGACCGGCAGCGGCTGGTGGCACTGGACCGTCGTCAATCTGCCGGCGACGACGACCAGCCTTCCCACCGGTGCCGGCAGTGCCGGCGGCACGCTGCCCGCCGGCGCGGTGCAGGGCCGCACCGACTACGGACAGAGCGGCTACGGCGGCGCGGCGCCGCCGGCCGGCGACAAGCCGCATCGCTATCAGTTCACGGTCTGGGCGCTCGGCGTCGACACGCTGCCGCTCGATGAGAACGCCAGCGGCGCGATGGTCGGCTTCATGCTCAATGCCAATGCGCTCGGCAAGGCCACGCTGACGGCGACGTACGGCCGGTAGGCGGAATCGGGAATCGTAAAAACGAAACCGCCGCTGCCCTGCCCGCGAACGCAAGGCCGAGTTCCGGCGCGCGAATGCAGAAGTCCAAATTGCTGCGCCGGCAGCACTTGCCGGTGCGGCGGGCTCGTCTTTGCGCCGCGGTCGACAGCGTTTAGCATGCGCCGTTGCCTGACTGCCTGGATCGACACCGTCCGATGCTGCTGATTCCGACTGCCGCCCGCACCGCACCGCCTCACTACTGGCTGCTGCTGACGCTGGCGCTGCTCGCGACCAAGCTCGCGCTGATCCTCGTCGATCCGACGCAGCGGTTCTTTCTCGGCGACTCCGAGTCGTATCTGCATTCGGCGCTGACCGGCTGGATTCCGCCGGACCGGTCGTTTCTCTATGGCCTGTTCATCCGCGCGACCGCGGTCTGGCCGGGCACGCTGACCGGGCTGCTCGTCGCGCAGTCGCTCTGCGGCGTGCTGACCGCCCTGCTCTGCGCGCGGCTCGTCGGCAGCGACCTCGGCGTCGATCGCCGCGCCGCCGCGCTGGTTGCGCTGCTCGTCGGCATCGAGCCCGCGCAGCTGTTCTACGAACGCATGGTCATGGCCGAAAGCCTCGGCACGCTGTGCTTCGTCGCGATGCTGAGCTGCGGCTTCGCGTATCTGCGCCGCAGCGCCTGGCCGTGGCTCGTCGCGATGGCGCTCGCGGGTATCGCAACCGTTGCGCTGCGCATGAGTCTGCTGCCGGTCGTGCTCGGTTTCGCCGTGCTGCCGCCGCTCGCGGCCGCGAGCGAGCCCGGCCTGCGCCGCTCGTGGTATCGCATCGGCGTGCAT
Organism: uncultured Lysobacteraceae bacterium; assembly: GCA_946480705.1. The sequence goes on from CAMLLF010000310.1 coordinate 2,116, forward strand.
CTCGCGATCGCGGCCGCGGCCACCGCACTCGTGCATGCGGGCTATCAGCGCCTCTACGGCAGGCTTTCGGAAGGTCCGGCGACATACCTGCAGGCAAGCGGCACGTTCCGGCTGGGCCTCGTCGCCCCGCTGGTCAAGCCCGAGCACCTCGAACGCGCCGGCCTGTCGCCGCAACTGCTCGCGAGCGTCGGGCCGCCGCTCGCCGACCCGCGCGCGCGGGAAGCGCAGCTCTGGCTCGACGACGGACTCATCGCCGTGCTGCGCCGCGCCGCCGGCCCCGACACCGAACGCCACGCGCGGCACATCGCGTCGGAGGCGCTGCGCGACGATCCGCTCGGCCTCGTGCGCCTCGCGATTCCGACGACGCGCGACTATTTCGCCGCCGACCAGACCGCACCGCGCATGGCCGACGACATCGGCGAACGTCCGCTCAGCGCGCCGATGGCCGCCTCGGTGCGCGAACGCCTGAACTACGACGCAGCGCAGGTCCACGCCGTGCGCAATCTCGCGGTGCGCTGGTTCGAGCGCGGCGGCGCCTGGCTGGTCGCCTGCCTGTTCGCGCTCGCACCGCTGGCGCTGATCGCGGCGCTGCGGCTCTGGACGCGCCGGCGCAGCGTCGCCGTGCTGCTCGCGCTGACCGCGTGCGGACTCGTCGCCGGCCAGCTGCTGTTCTCGCACATCGTCTCGTTCCGCTATCTGCATCCGTTCGCGCCGCTCGTGCTGATCTGCGCGGCGACGGCGTTCGCGCCGGCCGCGCGCCGCCGTTCCGCGCTCGACGGCTGGGGCAATGCCGCGCTGTCGCCGACCTGAGGAGACCCGCCATGAAACGCATCGCCCTCGCCGCCGCACTGCTCGCGCCGTTGCATGCCGTCGCCGCGGAACCCGTGCTCGGTGCCTGCGACGGCTGCGAGGCCGTCTTCGTCGGCCGCCCGGCGGCGCCGCCGGCGATCGCGCGGATCGCGCCCGCCGGGGAAGCCGGCGAACCGTTGCAGTGGCGCGGACGCACGCTCGACGCGAACGGCAAGCCCGTCGCCGGCATCGTCGTCTACGCCTATCAGACCGATGCGAGCGGACGCTATCCACGCGATCCCGCGCAGGACGACGCCGCGGCGCGCCGCCACGGCCGCCTGCGCGGCTGGGCGCTCAGCGATGCGCAGGGCCGCTTCGGCTTCGACACGATACGGCCGGCAGGCTATCCCGGCACGAGCGTTCCGGAGCACATCCACGTGCACGTGATCGAGCCGGGGCGCTGCACCTACTACATCGACGACGTGAATTTCCGCGACGATCCGCGGCTGAAGGCGAGTTCGACTTCGCACGACGGACGCGGCGGCAGCGGCGTCGTCGAGGCGAAGCGCGATGCGTCGGGAACCTGGCAGGTCGAACGCGACATCGTGCTCGGCAGGAATCTGCCCGACTACGCGCGCTGCGGCGGCTGAGCCGCCGCGCGGTGGTTCATTCCGCCGGGGCCTTCGCGTCGCGGCGATAGATCCACCAGCGCGACGACACGTAGTTCACGACGAGGCCGGCGGCCGAGCCGGCGGCGACGCCGAGTTCCGGATAGCGCCGCACGAGCGGCACAAAGGTATACAAAATCGCATAGGCCCCGTAGTTCACCATGAAGCCGCCGCTCATCGCGAGCAGGTACCGCGCCCATTCGCCGAACAGCCCGTAGCGGCGTGTGCCGCGGAACGTGTTGTGGCGGTTCCAGAGCCAGGTCGCGGTCGCGGCGCAGAGAAACGACACGAGGCGCGCGGCGTAGGCGTCCATCTGCAGCCCGCTGACGAGCAGGCGCAGGATGCCGGCGTCGACGATGAAGCCGATGACGCCGCCGATGCAGAACAGCAGGAACTGCGACATCGCCTACTCCGGCGCCGGATGACCGAGATAGGCCAGCATCTTCAGTTCGCGCCGGCCGCGCGTGACCGTGTCGAGGATCAGCCCGGCGAAGAACGACAGCGCCGCGAGCAGCATGAGGCCGGTCGACAGGATCGCGGTCGGGAAGCGCGGCACGAGGCCGGTCGCCGCGTAGGTCACGAACAGCGGCACGGCCAGGGCGACCGCGACGATCGCGAGCGCGGCCGCGATCGCCGAATAGAACGCGAGCGGACGCTCGGCGCCGAACAGGCGCACCATCGTGACGACGATGCGGATGCCGTCGCGCACCGTCGACAGCTTGCTGTGCGAGCCTTCAGGCCGTTCCTTGAACGGCGTGCCGACTTCGGCCACGGCCATCTTGAGTTCGAGCGCATGCACGGTCAGTTCGGTTTCGATCTCGAAGCCCTTGCTCAGCACCGGGAACGATTTCGCGAAGCGCCGCGAGAACACGCGGTAGCCCGACAGGATGTCGGAGCAGTTGCGGCCGAACAGCTGGCTCAGGAAGCCCGTGAGCATGCGATTGCCGAACGCATGGCCGGGCCGGTGCACGTCGGCATGGATCGGTTCGCGCACGCCGACGACCATGTCGAGGTTCTCGGCGAACAGCCGCGCCACGAGCGCCGGCGCGCTCGCCGCGTCGTAGGTGTCGTCGCCGTCGACCATGACATAGGCGTCGGCCTCGATGTCCGCGAACATGCGCCGCACGACATGGCCTTTGCCCTGCAGCTTCACGCTGTGCACGATCGCACCCGCTTCGGCGGCGACCTGCGCGGTGCCGTCGCGCGAATTGTTGTCGAACACGTGGATCGCCGCATCGGGCAGCGCGCGCCGGAAATCGGCGATGACCGCGGCGATCGCGATTGCTTCGTTGTAGCAGGGAACCAGCACCGCGACGCGGCGCGCGCGCGCCGGCTTCGTCAGATCGGAATTCATCAGGACGGCGCTCGTCGAATCGGCTGACATCGGATCAGCCATGGCCGGGCACGAACAGGTTTTCCATCGACTGGCGATCCGGATGCGCGATCACGCCGCGCTCGGTCACGATCGCATCGATCAGCGAGGCCGGCGTCACGTCGAATACGGGATTCCAGGCTTCCGCGCCGTCGACGACCGTGCGCTTGCCGCCGACGCCGAGCAGTTCGTCCGCAGCGCGCAGCTCGATCTCGATCGCGGCACCGTCGGGCGTGGCCATGTCGACCGTCGACGACGGCGCGACGACCATGAATTTCACGCCGTGGTGGCGCGCGGCGATCGCCAGCTGGTACGTGCCGATCTTGTTCGCGGTGTCGCCGTTGGCCGCGATGCGATCCGCGCCGACGATGACCCATTGCACCGCGCCGCTGCGCATCAGATGCGAGGCCGCCGAGTCGGCGATGAGCTGCGCCGGAATGCCGTCGCGCACGAGTTCGAACATGGTCAGGCGCGCGCCCTGCAGCCACGGACGCGTCTCGCCGGCATAGACCCGTGCGATCTTTCCGGCGGCGAAGCCGCTGCGGATCACGCC
>CAMLLF010000311.1 GCA_946480705.1 uncultured Lysobacteraceae bacterium
TGTTGATCTGCAGTTCGTAGCCCTCCGCACCATAATGAATCACGACAGGCGGGACGGTCGTACCGTTGTCCTCGGTACGCCGGTAGCGCGCATTGCTGGGACCATAGGCAAAGGTCACGTGGCCGCCGAGGCTCAGGCCGTTCTGCGGATCCGTGTGATCGATGCGCACCGGAAGATTCGCGCCGTCGAAGGTCACGACGCGCAGTCCGGACATTGCGCCCGTCATCGTTTCGCGGATCTGGTTGCCGTTGTTGTCGCAGTGGTAGCTGCGCGATATGTTCGCCGCGCTGTTGGCAACGCCGGCCAATGCGTTGGGACCGCAAAGGAAGGATGCTCCACCAATCTGCGCTGGTGTCGCGTTACCGTACGTGTACCCGTCACCAAAATCCGATTTCGAGGTGATGTTGCCGACCGCGTCGTACTGGTAGGCGATCGACGCCGTCGTCACGAACGGGAACGGATTTGCCAAGCTCGTACTTGTGCCGGTTTCGCGAGACATGTCACGCAACCGCTGCAGGCCATCGTAGCGATAGGTTTCGCGCGACCGCCCCAGATAGTTCGTTGCGTCTGTACCCAACAGCACATTTGCGTAGGTCTTACCTATGTCATAGCGCCGCCAGCTCCGCTCCTGACTCGTCAGATTGCCGAGCATGTCGTAGCGGTAGCCGATCTCTTCGACGTTGCCGCCAAACGTCGGCCGGTCGAACGGCGTCCATGCCTGGCTCAGCATCTGGCCGGTCGATCGGGCGTAGCTCGTCGTGCCCGTCAACGCATATCCGAACTGCTCGCGCGTGGGTTTGCCATAGGCATCGGCTTCGCTCGTCGACCACAACGGCGACATCATCCGTGCATCCACGATGCTCGTCAGCGCGCCGTAGCGCGTATATCGCTTCCACACGGTCAACGGTTGCGGGTCGTTCGGGTCTTTCGGATACGTGATTCCTTTCAGGAAACCGTACGTGCTGTCGTACTGATAGGAATACGAGAACAAGGGTACGAGCGGACCACCGTCGCTGATCGTCGAGCGCGTATGCAGCCGACCCGTGTCGAGTTCGTAGCTGTAGCTTTCTTCCCAGACGACCGGTGCGGTGGCGACATCGACACCACTGTCCGTTGTGCGCCGGCGCGTGACCAGCGAGGGCTGCCCCTTGATGCCGGCGCTGTCGTAGCTCCACGCGTCCAGCGTCTTGTCGTAAGCCAGTCCGATCGGCGATGCCGACGGAATGCGCTCTTGTGTCAGCAGGCGTCCGAGGGCGTCGCGCTGCAGCGCGCGCGTGACGACGCCGCGCGCATCGGTCTGCGTCTTGAGCTCGCCCAGTGCGTTGTACGTGAAGGTCCAGATCCCCTGATTGGGATCCTTCGAGATCAGCCGATGGCCAAACGCGTTGTAGCTGGCCAGCGTAGTCTTGCCGTTGGCATCGCGCAGCGCCGCCGCCTTGCCGAGCGGCTCGTACCAGAAATCGGTGATCCCCTGATGGGCGTCCGTCGTGCGCATGAGCTGGCCGAGTGCGTTGTGCTGCCGTGACATCGACAGGCACAGATTCACCGGTGTGCTGGCGCTCGTGCAGGAGAGACTGCTCGGCGCCACCGCTACGTGAGTGACCAAGCCTTCATAGGTGTACGTCGTCACTGTGTCGCCTTGGGCGAGCGCTTGTGCCGCCGTCAGCTCAGCCGTCGGCATGCGCTTGGTACGCACACGGTTGAGGCGATCGTACGTAAGTTGCGTGGTCAGCGGCGTCTCGCCGGTGAAGAACGGTGCGGAGGACTGAATCGTCGCGCCCATTGCGTCATACCGCGTCAGGACGTTGACCCAGCGCCCGTCAAAACCACGCGTCGCACGCTTGACTTCGCGACCAAGTAAGTCGAACCACACCCGCTGGCTCGGCGAGCCGTCTGAAACCGTGCTCTGGTAGTACAGCGCGAGCGACTCGTCGCTGCTGCTGCACGGATTGCAGCGCGTCAGCGACGTATATACGGGCGGCGCGAGTGCGGTGACACCATTGGCCTTCAGTGCATGACGCTCGAGAACGCGACCCAGCGCGTCATATTCGATTCGCGTCTTCAGGCCGTTCGGGTCGATAACCAGCGTCGGTTGGCCATCGCTCGCACGCACCTCCGTCGTGGTGACGTGATTCAGCGACGCATTGCTCGCGCTCAGCACGTTCGTGACGACACGCGGGAAATACAGGCCGGTCGAATACTCCGTACGCACCTCTCGCGCCGGCGCTATGTCCGTACCGGAGATCGTTGACGAAGTCGGCAGCCCAACGCTCTGTGTCGGATAGCCGATGTCCGTCCGCAGCAGGGTTCCCGTCGTCTGATCGGTGACCTGCGTCCAGCTGGGCGTACGATCGGGATTCCATCCATATTTCGTCTGCACGATGCGGCCCGGAAGTTCTGTGCCGGCAGGTGTCGAGCGCTTCGTATGTTCGTGGTACGTCACACTCGTTTGCTGGCGTGTCGTATCGACCTTGTCCAGCCACCACTGGCCGACCACCGCGGCGTCGTACACATTTGTCGTAGTAACAACATGGCTGGCCAGGTTGTATTTGTCGCCAGCAGCGACACCAGCGCCGTCGGTCGTCGTAACGCGCTGGTATTTGAGATTGCCGTATTCGTCCCAGCCCGAATCCGTTGTCGCCGGGTTGGCGTTGAGCGTGGTCACGGTTGACACCGGGAAACGAGTGGCACCGATCTCCGCCGCAGCAAGGTCGAACACCTGCTTCGTGCTGGAATTCAAATACGGCCAATGGATTGCGCCAAGCGTCGTGGCTGTGCCGTCCTGGCCGGGACAGCCCAGGGCGCGATTGCTACGCGTGCATTGCCAATCGAAGTCTTCCTGCGACAGGATGTAGACCGATGTCGTCGTCCCGGGTATTCGCGACTGGACGCGTTGCGCGCGACCGGTCAGCGGAAATTTCTGATGGAATGTCGTCGTCGTACGCACGACGCGATCCGAGCCGGCAATCGCTTCGCTCGCAATCGTCCGGAAACCCTGGAAGCCGCGGCCTTGGCTGTTGTACATCGCGCCGCCGTAGGAATACTTCTGGCTGCGAGCACCCGTCGTACTCGAGCCGGTGTTTCCGCCCGACGTACCATTGGACCTTCCCATGACAGAGACGACCGGCATCGACGACTGGAACAGGAAATGCCGGGTGTCGACATAGCCCGTGTCGATCGTGTAGAGCGGGAAGTCTGTGCCGGTGCGGCCACCGCTGCTGGATAACGGGAAATAGTCCCACTGGGCGCGATCGTTGAGACCGTTGACGGCGCGGACCATCAGGTCGGGGAAGGTCGGCGCCAGTCCGGGCCTCGCGCCGTCGCCGAGGTTCTCATTGATGGCGACGTTGACCGTCGTCGAGCTGACGATGTCTTGCAGACGAATCGTCTGCGCGCTGTCCAGGAAGCTCGTCGGCGAGCCCGGCCCACCGCCCGGTGCAGCCACGAGCCGGCACAGGTTCTGCGGAAAAAGGTTGCTGGGCCGCAGCGGACAGGTGACGTCGGAAACAACGTCGGCAAGGCCGTCACCGAAGAAGTCGTCGGCTCGCCCCTCCTGATTGCCCAGAATTGACGTTCCCGCAATGATCGGCGTTTCATCGACGCGCACGCGGAATGCATTTTCACCGGTCTGGACGAAACGAATAGCGTTGAAGCGATAGATGCTCGGATCGTACGCACCGAGCCCGGCTCGGAACGCGTCGGCGGCTCCCTGAAGATTGGTTTCGCCGGGATGTGATGCCCAAAGCGTTCCATCTTCGGGCGGCGGCGCGGCACAGACATCAGCCAGACACTTTTGCCCGTAATTCTGGACCAGCGGACATTCTTTTGGCTGGTAATGACCAATCAGCTGATTGGCCGAAACGTACGCATCGAAGCACATACGTGCGGCAAAATGCGCTGGATACAGCAGATCCGATCGCCCGTCGGAATCGATATCCGACCCAATCATCTTGTTGAAGTAGCGCAGCGTAGTGACGTTGCTGACACCGTCGTAGCGCAGGCCGGCCGTCGTCGACTCGCTCAGTGCCGCCGGCGCAAGCAGCTTGCCGCCGCGATTGAGCTGAACTTGCCAGTTGCCGAAACAGTTACCGCTGCCGCAAGAACCCGGCGAAGAAGGCGTCTGCGCTGTCACCGCGTCGTCAAGACCGTCACCATTGACATCCATCCACCGCAGATTGACCGAGCTGTTGACGAAATTGGCACCGGTCGCACCGGTGGTCAGTGTCGCAACAGATACGCCGGAGACATCGGGAGTCAGCTGCAGAATGCGCTGTACGCCGTTGCGGTTGGCAACGATGACATCGGCCGCGCCGTTGCCGTCGAAGTCCGTGACGTTCTGCACCGACTCCATCGATCCGCCACCGGCATCGAGTAGGCCGATCTGGCCGAAATCCGTGAAATTGAAAGCCGCCGGCGCCGTCGACGTAACATCGATCGGACCGGGCTTGGTGTTGAGATACAGGCAAAGGGGCACGCTGCCCGACGGCGGAGTTCCTTTCGAACCGCTTCCGCCGCCGCCCGACAGGTCGCAGGTACCGTTGAGACGCACCAGGACATCGGGCGCACCGTCGGCATTGAAGTCCGCAATGCCCACGAGCTGAGTCAGCGCGAACGCCTCGTTTTCGTCGTCGTCGGGCGCAGGTCCGCTGAGGAACGGCAGGTTCGTCGTGACCATGCGGAAGTACGTCTCGGCCGCGGCCGTACACGTCGCCGCACCGTTGTCGCACACCGGCGCGCCTCGTCCCCGCTTCCATTTGTAGATCTTGTTTCCGCTGAGAAGCTCGGCGATACCGTCGCCATCCAGATCGCTAGCACGCATGTACGGAACGATGCCCGTCAATGTGACGATGCCTTGCACGACGCGGTCAGCATTCACCTTCGCGAGCTGAATCTCGGCGCGCCAGTCGCTGCCGTCGTAGTGCGAGGTGACGATCCAGAATTCGCGCGAACCATCGCCGTCAATATCGCCGATCGCGTCGACACGATTTCGGACATAGCGCGGTGCAACGGAGCGCTCCACATCGTCGCCCAGCGGTTCATCCGGTTCCAGCGACTGCGTGGCGGGCGGCGCCACTGTGAATTTGCGGCTATGGAACTCCCTTCCGCCGTCGGACCACGTGAAATCCGTGGCATTGAGACACGCAGGCGTGCCACCGCTTTCCGGATACCCACACTCGGTGATGCCGCGCAACAGACTGCGTCCGCTGTAAAGGCTGTAATCCAGGCCGCTGATCGCGTCGTCGACGTAGTCGAGCGAGTATTCGCGCACTTTGACTGTCGGTGAAATGTAAGTGCGGACTTGCGTAAGCCTGTGCGTCTGATACGACATCCCGCCGGCGAGCGCTGACGCACTGCGATCGTTCGCCGCTTCCGTGTTCGGGCGGGGTTGATAGACGAATTCCACCCAGCGTTGCGGCTGCGCAATGACGGCATCGAGCCCGGCCTTCGTCGATCCCGTGTACAGGATGCGGTCGAGCAGGATTTCGCCCTGATC
>CAMLLF010000312.1 GCA_946480705.1 uncultured Lysobacteraceae bacterium
GACCGACGAGCGAGGCCGGCAATTGCGGCATCGCGCGGGCGATCAGCAGCCAGCCGAGCACCTGTCCGAACAGAGCAAGACCGAGCAGGGCCGACAACGATTGCAGATCCGGAATCGCGAACGAATCGCCCCCGACCGTCGCGATGAGCGCGAGCACGCCGGCGCAGAGCAGCGAGTTGATGCAGAGCAGCTCGGCCGGCGAGCGCGACAGCTTTTCCTTCTGCGCGTGGCGGAAGCTCAGCATGTACGCCGCATAGGCGACGCCGGTCAGGATCCCGAACCAGACGCCGAGCCGGTACTGCGCATCGACCTCCTGCCATTGCCGCCCGACCAGCAGCCACAGACCGACGAACGCGAGGGCGAGGCCGGCCAGAAAACGCCAGCTCAGGCGCTCGCGGTAGAACCACACGCCGGCCAGCGCCATGACGAAGACCTGGAAATTGCCGAGCAGCGTCGCAAGCCCGGGACCGACGTCGCGGATGCAGCGGTGCCAGAGCACGAGATCGACCGCGAACGCGACGGCCGGAAACAGCATCCAGGCCACGTCGCGCCGGTTCACGCCACGCCACTGGCGCTGCACGAGCAGCAGCAGCCAGAGCATGCCGCCGCCGAACGCCATGCGATAGAACGCCGACACGGTCGGCGCCACGTGCGCCCATTTGACGAAGATGCTCGTCGTGGAAATCAGCGCCGCGCCGGCGACCATCATCGCGAGCGCCGGCCGCGGCGCCGCGGCGTTCATCGCGTGTCCCGCTTCACCGCGCGCTGCTCCGCCTCGGCATCGGCCAGCCATTCGCGCAGCGCCGGCAGCGCGAGCAGCGCGTCGACGTAGTCGCGCTCGACCGGGCCGGTCGGAATGCCGTAGCTCACGATGCGCAGCGCGACCGGCGCGTACATCGCGTCGGCGATGCCGAACTCGCCGAACAGGAACGGCCCGTCGGCCCCGTGGCGCGCGCGCGCGTCACGCCACATCGCACCGATGCGCTCGATGTCGCGCAGGACTTCCGCGCTGACCGGCGCCGTGCTGCGCTTGACGCAATCCATCGGGCATTGCGTGCGCAGCGCCTGGAAACCCGAATGCATTTCGGCGCTGACCGCGCGCGCCTGCGCCCGCACCTCGCGATCGGCCGGCCAGCCCGCGCCGGCGAGCCAGCGCTCGTTCGCGTATTCGAGGATCGCGAGCGAATCCCAGATCACGAGGTCGTCGACGCGCAGCACCGGCACGCGACCGGTCGGCGAGTAATTGCCGATGGTCGCGTAGAACTCCGGCGTGTCCAGCGGCAGCCGCACCTCGGCGAAATCGATGCCGTGGTGCCGCAGCAGCAGCCACGGCCGCAGCGACCATGACGAATAATTCTTGTTGCCGATGACCAGGATGGGACGCGTTGCGTTCGACATGGAGGGACTCGCGCTCAGTGGCCTGCGGCAGGGTCCGCAGGCAATCTCGCAAGCCTAGCACCCGGCTGTTTTCGGATGCATGGCCGAATGCGGGCAGAACGCGGCGCCGCGGCCGGCGCCGCCGGCGCTCAGCGGCGTTCCTGCGCGTCGTGCTTCTGATCGTGGATGTCGCCGCTCGCGCGATTCAGGTCGCGCTGCAGATGACGCCGCTCGCCGCGCGTGACGACGCCGTCGGCCTTCGCGGCGCGCTCCTCGCGCCGGATGTGCGCCTGCTCGGCCCGCAGCCCGGCCGCTTCGCGCCGCGTCAGCTCACCGCTCGCGACACCTTCGTTGATGCGCTCGCGCTGCGCGTCCTGGCGATCGTTGACAACCGGCGTACCGGCCGCGGCCGCGCCGCTCAGCAGCACGCCGGCCACGAGCGCCGTCACTACGAGAAACTTGTACATGGTCGTCCTCCGTATGCCAGCGAACGCTGGCTGGAGCACGAGAACGCGACGATCGGCACCGCGTTGACGCGGCTGCGCGGCGGTTGCGCGACGGTTCAGCCGGCGCGGACCTGCACCGAATCACTGCGGTAATGGGCGCCGACGCTGTCGCGGCGCTGCAATGCCGCCGCCGTCAGTTCGACGGCCACGGCGATGCGGCGACGCTCGGCGGTGTTCTGCGCCGAAAGCGCCTGCAATGCGCGCAGTGCCTGCTGCAGGCCGTGCGCATCGCGCACGAGTCCGGCGTGACGCCACAGCAGGTCGCGGACGGTCTGCGCGATCTCCGCGCCGACCGCGCCGATGTCGGCACGGGTTCCGACGACTTCAGCGGCCGCAATGCGCGGCAGCGGTGCCAGCGCGCCGAGGCGACGCCCGAGCGCGCCGCCGAATACGAGTCCTTCGAGCAGCGAATTGCTCGCCAGGCGATTTGCGCCGTGCACGCCGGTGCAGGCGACCTCGCCGACCGCGTAGAGGCCGGGAACGGTCGTGCGCGCCTGCGCATCCACGCGCACGCCGCCCATGTGATAGTGCTGCGCCGGCACGACCGGCATGGGCTCGCGCCGCGGATCGATGCCTTCGCTCATGCAGCTTGCGAACACCGTCGGAAAGCGCTCGGGAAACGCCGCGCCGACGGCCCCTGCCGCATCGAGCCACACGGTCTCGCCGCGTTCGAGTTCGCCCCAGACGCCGCGCGCGACGACGTCGCGCGGTGCGAGTTCCGCCTCGCGCGCGATCAGGCGCATGAAGCGCTTGCCGGCGCCGTTGACGAGCACCGCGCCGGCTCCGCGCAGCGCTTCGGTCAACAGCGGCAGCTGGCCGCTGCGTCCGTCGCGCGTGCGCAGCGCGGTCGGATGAAACTGTACGAATTCCATATCGGACAATGCCGCACCGGCCTCGAGGGCGAGCGCGAGCCCGCCGGCGTCCGCGGTGTCCGGATTCGTCGTATGCCGGTACAGCGCGCCGATGCCGCCGGTCGCGAGCACGACCGCATCGGCGCCAAGTTCGAGAGTGCCGCCCGGGCCGCGTGCAGCGACGCCGACGACGCGCCCGCCCGCGCGCCGCAAAGCGGTCGCCTCGTGATGCTCGAACGTGTCGATGTGCGCGGCTGCGCGCGCCGCGGCGCCGAGCGCACGCATCACGGCAGCACCGGTCGCGTCGCCGTCGGCGTGCACGATGCGATGCTGCGAATGCGCCGCCTCGCGGCCGAGCGCGTAGTGCCCGCCGGCGCGATCGAACGCGACGCCGCAGCCGGCGAGCCAGTCCACCGCCGCCGCCGCGCCGCGCGTCAGCGCGTCGACGGCGTCCCGGTCGTTCAGGCGGTTGCCCGCGACGAGCGTGTCGTTCGCGTGCGCGCCGGCGCTGTCGCCCTCGCCGATCGCCGCCGCGATGCCGCCTTGCGCCCACCGGCTGGAACCGTCGCGCGCGAGTTCGCCGCGCGTGATCAGCGCGACGCGCCGCGGCGCGGCCGCGAGTGCCGTGGACAGGCCGGCGATGCCGGAGCCGATGACGATCAGGTCGAAATGCATGGGTGGGAAAGACGCGTCAGGCGTGGAATTCGTGAATGACTTCGATCTCGCCGACGATCTGGTCGTTGAGCAGCTCGAGATCTTCGGCCGGAATCCACCATTCCGTGTGCCCGCGGCCGCCGACGGTCTGCACGGGATAGCGCCGCATGAACGCGGCACTCACGCGAAACCGCGTGACATAGCCGCTGCCGCTCGCCGGCACGTTCCAGTCGCGCGCGATCTGGATCGCGTAGTCCTCGTTGGTCACCGGATAGAAGATCGGCTGATCGACGAGCCGCGGCGGCCAGCGCCGATTGCCGCTCTCGCGCACCCGTTCGAGTTCTTTCGGGCCGGTCGGACGATAGAGGACGACGAGGTCGTCGTCGGCCGCGCTCACGCGGCCTCCTTGCGCCCGATCGCGAGCATGCGTTCGACCGCCTGGCGCGCTCGCCCGGCGACGGCCGCGTCGACCTGCACTTCATGGCGCATATGCAGCAGCGCGTCGTGGATGCGCGGCAGCGTGATGCGGCGCATGTGCGGGCAGAGGTTGCAGGGCCGCGTGAATTCGATGTCGGGAAACTGGACGGCGACGTTGTCGCTCATCGAGCACTCCGTGATCATGACCACGCGGCGCGGGCGGCGGTCGGCGAGGTGCGTGACCATGGCTGCGGTCGACCCGACGAAGTCGGCTTCGAGCAGCACGTCGGGCGGGCATTCCGGATGCGCGAGGATGCGCACGTTGCCGTGCGCGCGCCGATACGAACGCAGTTCTTCGCCGGTGAAGCGCTCGTGCACTTCGCAGGCGCCTTCCCAGAGGATGACCTTGACCTGCGTCTTCGAAGCGACGTACTGGCCGAGGTATTTGTCGGGCAGGAAGATCACGCGGTCGACGCCGAGCGACTCGACGATATGCACGGCGTTGGCCGAGGTGCAGCAGACGTCGGATTCGGCTTTGACGTCGGCCGAGGTGTTGACGTAGGTGACGACCGGCACGCCCGGATATTTCGCCTTGAGCAGGCGCACGTCCTGCGCCGTGATCGATTCGGCCAGCGAGCAGCCGGCTTCCGTGTCGGGAATCAGCACGGTCTTATCGGGGCAGAGGATCTTCGACGTCTCGGCCATGAAATGGACGCCGCACTGCACGAGCACTTTCGCGTCGACGCGCGCAGCCTGCTGCGCGAGCGCGAGCGAGTCGCCGGTGATGTCGGCGACGGTGTGGAAAATTTCGGGAGCCTGATAGTTGTGCGCGAGGATGACGGCGTTGCGCTGCTTTTTCAGGCTGTGGATCGCATCGATCCAGGGAAGATGGGTTTGCCATTCCAGTTCGGGAATGACGTCGCGCACGCGCTGATAGAGCGGAGCGTAGCGGTCGAGCAGGGCCGGAGTGAGTTCCGGCAGCACGCCGGGTAGCACAGAAAGCGTTGCCATCGTGACCTCTTATGCTCAGGCTGAGCATATATGGGCCGCTTATGCTAGGGGTGAGCATAAGTGACGTCAACGGCTTGAGCGGGAATCGGGAATCATAAGGCGGGGAAGTTTTTGGCCCTCGCCTTCCAGGGGGGAAAGGCGATTGGAGGACCCCCATCCCGGCCCAACCCTCCGGCCCGGTGGGCGTTCAAGCCAACCAGAACCTGCGGTTCGATCTCCGGCTCGCGAGAATCCTCAAGCCGGATCCCCGAGCGCATCCACTTCGAAATCGTCGGCGCGACGGCGTTCGGAGAGTTCGGCGTCGACCTGCGCGGCGAGGTCGCTTGCGGCGGGAACGTCGTGTTCGGCGACCATGACGGTCACGAGGCCCATCGCGGGCAGCTCGCCCATGGCGCCGGTCAGGTATTCGCCGCCGACGTGCGCCGGAATTCCGGCGTCTTCGAGCACGTTGCGCACGAGGTGCGCGTCGATGAGATTTTCGGCCCTGTAGATGATGCGCATGGGTTCTCCCGTTGCACGGCGTAACGCTATCGGCCGACCGCGCCGCGGTCAAAGCGCGTATCCTGCGGCCTTTGTTTTCGCCGCCAGTGCCCATGGACCTGCACCAGCACCTGCGCCTCATGGCCGACTACCATGCCTGGGCGCTGCAACGGCTCTACGCCGAAATCGA
>CAMLLF010000313.1 GCA_946480705.1 uncultured Lysobacteraceae bacterium
GCGCCGGCCCGCTTCGGTCAGTGCGAGCGCGACCGACGCGCCGGCGATGCCGGCGCCGACCACGCAGACCTGCGCGTCGCGATCAGCCGGTACGATCGCGTCCAGCGGCGGCAGCGGCACGTTCATCCACAGCGATTGCGTTTCGGCATTCATGGCGTCGGGCTCCCGTCCTGCGTCTCGCGCGCCGCGCGATCAGCGGCGATCGGCGGATGTCCTGCCGCCGCGATACCGGCTCCATTCGATGCGCGAAACGCGTCCGTCGCGGTCCGCGTCGACCTGCGCGAGCGTCGCGCCGCGGAGTTGCGCCTGTACGAATTCCGTCGCGTCGAGCTGGCCGTCCGAATTGCGGTCGAGTCCGCCGAAATCCGCGGCGGGCGGCGACGTCAGGCTCGATTCGCGCTGCGGTTCGAGCGGACGCGTGGCGGGATTGTGCTCCGACGGCGGCAGCGGCTTTTTTTCCTGCGCGGTGACGGTGCCAAGCGTTGCCGCGACGGCGAAGGCGATCGACAGCGCGCGGATCGGCATGTTCATGCGGCTCTCCCTGTCGGCGGGTTTCCTGTCGGGCTGCAGGATGCGTGCCGTTGCGCCGGTGAGTCCTGCGGCGCGTGCGCGCGGCGGGACGGAACGCGCGGCGGGTAGAAATTGTCCGCGAATGGAAAAACCTTCAGTGCCCCGGAGGCGCGGGAACCCGCGGAGCGCGCGCCGGCCCTCGCCGGGGCGCCCGGCCTGCTCGGGCTCGCCACGCCAGTGGCAACGTCGGCGCGGGAAGTAAAAACGGTTTCATTGAAATAAGATCAAGGCGTCACGTGCCGCTTCCGGGCGAGCCTCCGGCCGGGGCCGGCCGTCGGCGGTGTGATGCTCGCGTCGTCCCGGCGATGCCTCTCGTTGCGAAGTGCAGTTCGCGGCAAAAGTACGGCCGGCCGCATCCGGGCGGAGTGTCGACCCGTGGCCGGCCGTCGTGGCAAGCGTCAATGCATCGCGCCGCGCGCCGAGACGTCGACGATGCGGATCGTCGAACCGCGCGCGATTCCGGACGGATCGCCGGCCTGTTCCGTCAGCTGTTCCTTGAGCGCGAGCGCCTGATCCGCCATGGCTTCGAGGTCGAGATCGAGCTTTTCCACGCGCGGGAACAGTTCGCGTTCCTCTTCCTTGACGTGATGCTGCACGTATTCCTTGAGCACCTTCACGTAGGCGCGGATCATCGGGCGCGCGGCATCGTTGCCGTTCATGCCGGTGATCAATCCGCGCAGCGTGCCGTGTTCGACGGTCGCTTCGCAGGTCAGCTCCTCGCCGTCCTCGTCGAGCAGCTTCAGCACGACGGGATAGAACAGCGTCTCTTCGATTTCGGCGTGTATGGTCAGCGCCTGGCCGATCCGGCTCGCGAGCGCGGCCTGCTGTTTCGGGTTGCCTTCCGCTTCGTCGAATTCGGCGAACAGTCGCTCGACTTCGCGATGGTCGGCTTTCAGAAGATCGATGATGGTCGCGGGTTTTCGGGATGCCATGGTCGTTCCTTGCTGGCTCTGGCGCGTGCGCCGGTGGCTGGCCGATGAGATGCCGCGGCGCGACCGGGTCGGGTCGCGACGCCGCGCCGCGGCATCTCCCTGCGGGCCTGGGTCCGTCTGGACCAGGCCCGGTCTTTCGGTGTTGTCACGCAGCACTTACGGGATCGCGAATGGAAGATCGGAACGAAAACGAGTGGAGGGCAGCGAGAAAGGTGTGAAGCAGAGCGGCAGCGTTGCCGTTACACTCATTTCTCACTCTCTCGCCTCACTCGCTCCTCGCCTCGTCTGTCCGGTTCGACTCACCGGTTGCCGTCGCGGCTGCCGCCGCGATTGCTGGTCCCGGTGTAGCCGTTGTTGCCGTCGCTGCCGCGCCGGTTGTCATCGTCGTTGTCGGAGCGGCCGCCGCTCGTCGCGCGTGACTGGTTGCCCTTGCTGCCGGCCTCGCGCGCTTCGTTCGAGTCGAATTCGTGCGCATTGCCGCTCTGATGTGCCGCGCGGCCGCCCTTGCTCGCCTGTGCGCGCTGCTCGTCATCGTCCATGCCGGCGAAGCCCTGTCCGCCGGACTTCTGGCCCGGGTTCGCGCCTGCCTGCTTCCGGTTCTGGTCGCGATCGTCCTGGCCCTGATTCTGGCGCTGGCCCGATTGATTCTGGTTGCCCTGGTTCTGCGTATTAGCCATGAAACGTTCTCCATCGATGAGTGGTGCGCACTGCGCGCCACGTCATCAGGCATGCGCCGTGCCAATCGCAATGAAACGGGATTTCGCGAAATTCGAAACGTCGTTCTATTGAAATTTGCACTTCGCGGAGCGGAGGGGATCGCAATACGCATGGCAGACGCTGCGGTTTTACGGAGCAGGGCGTGTGGAAGATCGCGGTATTCGATTTCTTTTTTCCGTTCTTCGCCGATGGCAGAGCGCTGCGACAGCGCGTCGTAGTCATCGAGCGACGCGCCGTCCGTTCCGGCGAATCCGCTGCGTTGCTGCGCAGCGATCCGTCCGCACATTCCTGTACAGGCGGTCCGCGGAAACAACGGCACCGAGATGCAGGATGTACGAAACCGGTTCCTTCGCCGTCGTCACCGGCGGCTCGTCCGGTATCGGCCCCGAGCCCGCCCGGCTCGCTGCGCGCGACGGACACGGCCACCTCGGCGACGGCACTGTCGCTATGTCGCTCGCCGGCGCGGATCACGGGCTCGGCGGCGCATTCCCCGAGCCTTTCAGGCGAGCTGCCGAACGAGAACGTTGCAGCGCGCGGACGCTGCGCCATTCGCAGCTGTACCACCGCGCGGTGAGCCAGTCGAGAACCTGCGCCCGTGTCCACGTGCCGCCGGACAAATGCGCGAGTATGAGTTCGCCGACGGCAAAGGCGATCGACGGCTCCGGCTTGTCGCGCGCGAAATGGTTCAGAAGGCCCAGCACGTCGTCGCCGCTGCAGCTGTTGAACGGCGCGACTCCGGCTTCCCCGTCGATGCCGACGCCGCGGTCTTCATCAGAACGCCAGGAATAGCAGCCTGCCCCATCGAGCATCAGTTCGTCTCGGATAAATTCGCGGTTCGGCATGGAGGCCCCGGCGGCGACGCAACGACAAGCGGGTTAATAGTTCATCAGGGGAACGTGCGGCGACACGGCCACCGGCGCCACGTGCAGGGCCGCGTCGGCGGATGGGGCGTCCCGACTGCGACTGCGAAGCTGTTCCAGTGTTTCCCGGAGACGGCGATCGGCGGCCGAATCCGGAGGGTCTATCCCTTTGGCGCGGCGAACGCCGCGAACCAATTCGACAAACGCTTCGTCCACCCGGATGTTCACGCCGACCTCGCCGGCTTCCGCGACGCGCGGAAACATCGATGCGGCCAGTGCCACCAGAGTACCGATCGCGATGTTGTTATGGCGGCGGTCGGCGAGACCCGAAAGGGTTTGCATCGGTGCCTCCCCTGGTGGACCAGCTCGGGAACATCGGCGCTGCATTGGCGATTAATCGCCTTTGCAGCAGACTATGCGCGGCCGGCCGGTCCGCATTGACGCAGGGTTCGCCAGATGCTGCGGCGCAGCAGCGTCGTTGCACGTCAGGTCTTTTTCGCGATCACGCTGATCGTGCCGTTGGTCTCGAGAAATGCGCGACGCACCTCGCTGCGCTCGCTGAGTCCTTCGGCGCGTATCGCTTCGTCGAGGTCGGATTCCGGAATGTTGTTTCGGCGCAGCGCGTCGGTCAGCACGTGCCCATCGCGAACGAGCACGACCGCTTCGCCTTCGACGATGCGATCGGCCAGCTTGCTGCGCGTCGTCGCGAAAGCGACCGCGTAGTTCAGTGCGATCAGCGTCGCCGCCACGATCAGCGCACCGACCACGGATTCGTCGCCGCCGGTCAGTGCGCCCTGCGTCGACTCGCCGATCAGGATCACGACCACGAGATCGAACGGCGTGAACTCGCCGACCGTGCGTTTTCCGGAAAGACGCACGAGCACCATGATCGCGAAATACACGATGGCCGCGCGCGCCGCGAATTCCCAGAGGTTCGTGTCGGTCGAGAACACGATCGCCTCACTCCGCGCTGCGCAGCGATGTCCAGCGCACCGATGACGCGCGTACGACGCCGACGCCGAGGTCCTTCAGCAGGTCCATCGCGTGTCGATGCAGCGCGGCGGTCCGCGACGCCGATGCGTCGTGCACGACGACGGGACGATAGTCGCGCATGTGCGCGTCGACCGCCGTCGTCATGACGCACTGGTTGCCCGACACGCCGCAGAGCACGATGGTCGAGACGCCCAGATGCTGCAGCAGCAGATCGAGCGGCGTCGCGAGGAACGCGGAGTGTTTGGGCTTGAGTACGCGATAGTCGGTCTCGTGCGGCGCGACCGCCGAGGCGATGCGACCGGCTGTGCCGCCGGCCGCCATCGCGGCGGCGAACACGGCGTCGAAGTCCGAACGCCATTGCCCGAAATTGTCGTTCGCGAAAATCACCGGCACGCCGGCGCGGCGCGCGCCGGCCAGCAACCGCGAGGCCTGGGGCAGGGCGCGCAGCACGTGCGGTACGAGTTGCGCACGCTCGGGCAGATCCCAGTCGCTGATGAAGTCGACCAGCAGCAGGGCCACCGCGCAGTTGCCGTCGGCCGGATGCTTCAGCGGACCGGAAGCGGGCACGGGCGAAGAGCCGTCTTCACGATGGCGGTCAATGACGCTTGAGCATGTCGTCGCGCGCCTGTTCGGCGCGGGAAGCACCGATCGCGGTTTCGACCTGCTTGACCTCTTCGGGCGGCGGCAGCACGGCCGGCAGACCGAGCGACTGGATCCATAGTTCGCGGCACCAGCCCTTGGTGTGATAGAGGTGATGGTCCTCGTCCTTCTCGACGGCCTCGTGCGCCTGCTTGAGGATCTTCGTCGCCGGTCCGGACGCCATCTCGGCGATGTGGCCGATCAGTTCCCAATTCTGATGGTCTTTGGTTTCCGCGAGGACCACGCATTCGGCCGCAACCAGCTCGGCCGCTTCGGGATTGCCCGCGGCCTTGGCTTTTTCCATGGCTTCCACGAGCGATTTCCCGATGTGCCCGACGACCTCGCGGCCCGGCGTGCGGATCTGCGGATCGAGGCCGAGCTCCGCAAACACGTTGCGCAGGACCTTTTCGTGCGTGCGCGTTTCTTCGAGATACTCCTCCCACTCCTTGCGCAGGTCCTCATTGAGGGCGCAGCCGATCGCCGTCGTGTAGACGGCGATGCCGCCCTGTTCGGTTTCGAGGGCCTGGTAGAGCAGTTCCTCGACCTGCAGCTGGTCGTATTTCTTCGCCATGGCGTTCGCTCCGTTTCATGGAAAGCCAGGCAGCGCGGAGCAAAAGGCAGGCCATCCGGCGAACGCAGCGCGCAGTCCGCGGGAAACCGCGCGAATATCGTGCATTCCCGGCGCCGGCCGGACATGCATGCGCGGTATTTCGCAGGTCGCAGTTCTATTAATCCGGAGTTTAGGTATTCGGTTTATTTTGA
>CAMLLF010000314.1 GCA_946480705.1 uncultured Lysobacteraceae bacterium
ACAGCTCGAAGCCGAATTCGCGTTTTCGATCGATCGCCTCGCCGTCGACGGCTTCGGCGAGATCATCGGGATCGAAATCGCGAAAAGCGTCACGAAATGCAGGACTCGTGATCGGGTGTCCAAACAGCGAGACGATGTCGGCCGGAGACGGATAGTGCGTCTTTTCCGGCGGCGCAGAACCGTCCGTCGGCAGGATGCCCAGGCTGATGTCGAAAATGCCGGGCTCTTCGCGCACGTTCATATCGCCGGGTTGATAGGTCACGCGCACATGATGGTCGGGCAGCCACCAGGCGTCGCGCTTGTACGCATGCAGGCGATCCGCATGCCCAAGTGCCGCCATCTTCGACCGCACCTCTTCGCGCGTGTCGCTCCAGGCCAGTCCGAACGGCATCGGTCCGTCATAGCCGAGCATGTCGCCAGGAATACCTGACGTCAGCGCGACATTGCGAAACACGAGTTCGTCGCCGCGCCCATGCAGGCGCGTCGGCATGTTTTCCCAGTAGTTGCGCTCGGTGAAACAGAGCAGCATGCCGCGCGTGCTGATTTTCAGAATGGCATCGTACGGACTGCGCGGCGGATCGGCGAGTTTCGGACGGCGCTTGACACCGAGCGCGACGAACATCGCCTCCACCGCTGGATCGGTGGACAGCCGGCCGAACAATCGCGCGACGTTCTGTATATCCACGATGACTCCGACTGCACCGGGCGACGCGCTGACGGGTCGCCGCTGCGATTACTCAAGCGGCGCCTGCACGCCAACGGCCTTGATCGCGCCAGACTTGCGATCGAAGTTGACGCTGACGCGATGATCTTCCTTCTGCCAGAGCTCGACCATCGGATTGCTCGACGTCGGTGCACCAAGAAGCTTGGCCAGATCGGCGCGCGTCATGTCGAACGTGATTCCGTAGGGCAGCGCCCCCGCATAGCGGCCACCGCCGGCAGCGCCCGACATGAAGTAGAACTGGAACAGCACCCACGGACCTTCGCCGATGTCATGGATCGGCGTGTTGCGACGCTTGCCTTCGTCGACGAAGTCGAGCTGGATACCGCGCGCCTCGTCCTCATACATCCGATGGCCGACCGTCTCCATCGGATTTTCCTGCAGGTCGGCTTCCGAAATGCCGATCGCGGTCAGCAGACGGCCGCCTTCGGAGCTGGTATGCGCCTTGTCGAGCGCTGCGATAAAAAGGGCGGGGTCAATACTTGCCATGACTTCATCCTGCTCAGCGGAATTTAAAGAATGCCTTTCCACGGGTTCGTCGTGCGTTTTCCGGAGACGAAATCGTCGATTACGTTCTGCAAGAACTTGTCGTACTGCTGATTCGTGATCTTACCAATCTTTCCAGTCGCCTTTTGCAATGCGCCGAGGCATTTGTGGTGCTTGTCGCTTCGACGCATGTTCTCGCGATGCTGCCGGCTTTCTTCCCGCGCGATTCGTTGTAGATCGCCTGCCGCATTCTTGTTGTTCGGATTGCTGTTGGTCAGCCCTTCGCTGTGAATGTCTTTCGGAATGCTGATAGTGAGCGCGTGGCGGCCGACGCGTTCGGCCAGCGCCTTTCGTTCGGCTGCGGAGAGGGCGAGACCCTGCTTGTTCGCGAGCTGAAACGCGCGCTCGGACAACGCTGCCTGCGGCGGAATGTGATCGCGCTCCATGCCGGCGCTCTCCGCGTCGAACTTCTGAAGCTCGCCGTACTTGCCCATCTGGCCACAATCGAGCTTTTTCTTTCCCTTGACCTTTCCGCCGGAATTGTTCTTGCCCGCAGCCGCGGCGGCTTCGTCACTCTGCTTCGCCGCCGCTTCCGCGGCTTCGTCACTCTGCTTGGCGACGACTTCCGCAGCGTCATCGGTTTTCTTCGCGGCCTGCTCAACGACTTCGTTGCCCACCTTGCGGCCGTATTTCGCCGCAGTGGCGGCCTGACCGCCGGTCGGGATCATCGCTGCAAGATCCATCGCCGCGCTGACGTAGTCGCCTTCGAGCGCGTAGATCCCCGCGCCGATCAGATTCGCAGGTTCGCCGACGACGGGAATCATGCCCACGACATCCAGCACGCCATGCGTGACGGCGCTGCCCCAGCTCTTCCACCAACCCTTTTCCTCCTGGCCTTCGGGCGCCTTCGGTGTCGGCGCGCTCGTACTGCCGCTGAGATTCGGACTGGTTTGCGGGACGATGATGCCTTGCGTATTTGCAATCGGGCCCGGCTTGCGCTGGTTGTTCGGCTTTACGCGACCGGTCTTGGGGTTGTCCCACCAGTCGCCGGCATCAGCCTTTTCGAGCGCCTGCATGTCCGGCGTCCATTGACCCGGCTGCCCGTTCGGAAACTGCTCGGTGCCCCACTGCAGAATCTGATTCGATCCGTCGAAATAGCCTTGGGCCGTGACGAGATTCGGCGTCTGGAAGTATTGAAACGAATTCGGACCCAGTGAAGGCGTCGAATACCAGCCGGGCTGGAAGCTCATGGCAGTACACTCCGCCGCAGTACGCGCGACAACCGCAGAACGATCACGGTCGCGCTCCCCATGGCCTCTTGAAACGCATCAATAACGCGCCGCGCGAACTGACGATCGTTCGCACGAACGCCGCGGCTCCGGGTGATGTTGCGGCGGATCGGTCCTTTGGTCTGCGCGGTGACGCCGTTATCCATCCCGGGCTGACCCGTGTCTACGTGGCTTTCATTGTGCAGATAGGTCTTTTGTCGATCGGCGAGGACTGCACGGTCATGCTCATCGCGCGCGCGATCGACCGGGGCGCGAGACAGCCTGTCCTGCGCCGGGTCGGGCAAGCGTCGGGCGCAGTACACGCGCGGCGGAACTTCCTGTTTCTTGCAGTCGTAGATTCCATGGCCCTGCCGCTGCCGCCGTCGTGGCTTGAGAGTCGTTGTCGCTGACGCCGCATGCCATCGCAACGCGTTGAAGAAAACTCCATGCAGAGACCGCGTACGGCCGCCGCCATGTTCGCTCGTCGAACCACTTGCCGCCCCGCCCATCGAATCGCGCCCTCGAACGGCGGGCGGCGCAGAACCGGAACTACCGTCAAGCACGCCTGACTCCGTCAGCTCTGCACATTGTCGGGATGCTCGATCCGGGACCAGTCCCGGCCGTCGAAACGGACGATGTCCGTGTAGCCGAAACTCCAGAGCATTCCGTCCCTGACGTCGAGCACGTTGCTGTCTTCGACCTCAGGTTCCAGGCCGGTCTTCACCCGGCGGACAATGCCGTCGTCGCTCAGCCTGAACACGCCTTTGTTCGATGCGAGAAAGACACTCCCGTCCAGGATCCCGATACTGCTGAAGGTCAGCACTTCGCTGCAGCTGCCGGCACGGACGAAGCCCGTCCTCGCGTTGCCGCGCATGAGGCAGCCGCCATATCCGCATACCCAGACCTCGTCGCGCGACACTGCGCGGACGCAATTCAGCGGCCGGGACGCGTCGGAATCGCATTCCGTCCATTCTGCGCCGTCGAAATGGAAAATTTCACCATTTCCACCGACCACATAGATGTCCGAAGCCGATACGCCGTCGATGTCGGCGAACTCTCTTCCTCCGATATCGAGGACCGCTGCGTCGATCACGGCTGACGGAACGACAGCGGGCTTCTGCAGCGACTGCGCGATGGATTGCCATCCCCCTCCTCGACGGCAATACACCTGCCCACCCGAACCCGCCACGTAGAGTTCTCCTGCGATCGCGCGGATCACATTCACATAGCCGTAGATCGGTGGCTCCGCACGACGCACGCCGGCTCCGTCGATCTCCTCCATGCGTTTGCCGCCGACCCATATGAATTCGACGTCGCCCTGCCGCGACAGCGCGCAGTACTGGCGACCGGCTCCCTCGACGTTCGCCGCGACGCACATCGACACGACCGCGAAGTCGGCGAGATCGTGATGAACCCACGGCTGCGCACGATTCTGCTCGTCGAAGAAGAACAGGCGCGAGAACTCGGTTTCCTCATCGAGCGCATCCGGTTTTCCACCGACGTATATGTAGTCACGTTCTATGGCGCAACCGGCGAAAAAGGTTACCGGCTCCTTGCTGTCGCCCATGCGTATCGCTCCTGAGTTATCGACCAGGCCCGCCACTGGGCGTGGCACCCTTGCCAAGTTTCGTGATGTCGACCGGCAGTTTTCCGGAAGGGTCTGCACGGACGAGCGTGTCGATGTTCAGCCCTTTCGACTGATGGTAGGCACGCAGCTGCGCTTCCAGTGCCAGCGCATTGCAGCCGGTCACTTTCGACACGGACAGCGCGCCCGCCGCTTCGAGCACTCCCAGCGGCGCGCTGCCGATCGGCGAGCCCGCGAGCCCGGCGACACGCTCGATCGGATCGTAGATCGCATGAATCTTGCCGTGATCTTTCGATCGGCTCGCATTCTTTCCCTCGACGCAGATCACGAGACCTTCGTCTTCCGAAATGCCGCCGGGAATGCGTGCACTGCCGCGCGGCCCGACGCGAAACGCGCGGTCCGGAACCACGTGGTGACCGGTTTTCGGCGCACACGTATCGGGCTTGAAGGGCCGGAGCACGCAGCGGGGATCCCCCTTTACGTTGCCGCCGTCGTTCTTCTTCGGCGGCACTGCATCGTCCGCCTTCTTGCCTGCTGCAGCCGCATCGTCACTGCGCTTTGCGACGGCTTCGGCCACGTCGTCGGCCTTCTTCTCGACTTGCTGCAGAACTTCGCTGCCGACCTTGCGGCCGTATTTCGCCGCCGTTGCGGCCTGGCCGCCGGCAGGCCACATCGCGGCGAGATCAAGGCTCGCGCTGACGTAGTCGCCTTCGAGCGCGTAGATGCCGGCACCGATCAGATTGGCAGGTTCGCCAACCACGGGAATCATGCCGACCACATCGAGCACGCCGTGCGTGACGGCGCTCCCCCAACTCCCCCACCAGCCTTTTTCTTCCTTGCCAGCAGGTGCCTGCGGCGTCGGCGCGCTGTTTCCGCCAGGATTGGGACTCGTCTGCGGAACGATGATTCCCTGCGTATTGCCGATGGGACCGGGCTTGCGCTGGGAATTCGGTTTTACGCGACCACAATCGGGAATGCAGATATTCAGCATCCCGGACGCGTCTTGGTACCCGATGATCCTGTCACCGTCGAGCACCAGCCTGGTCGCGCCTTCGAGTCCGCTCATGGTCGCGGCCGTCCTACGGCTTCTTGAAATTCATCCACACGGTGTCGCCCGTGCGCACGAGCTGACGACCGTTGACGTAGACGCTGCGGCTCTTGGTGATGTTGTGGCTGATCAGTACGTTGGTCTGCGAAATGATGCCCTTGCCCATGCCGGGCTGGTCGCCCATCACTTTGTCGACGTAGCTTTCGTTGTGCAGATAGGCTTTCTTGCCGTTGAAGTACACGTTCGGCGAGCACTGCTTGCTCATGTTCATCGCATGCGTGATCGGGTACGGCACGGGATAACCGGTCTTGCCCGGCGTCAGGCAGATGTCGGGCGCAATACAC
>CAMLLF010000315.1 GCA_946480705.1 uncultured Lysobacteraceae bacterium
GATCGCCGACACGGTCGTGCGGCTGTTCGCCGATCCGAATGCGAGCTACATCCACGCGCACTACGCGACGCGCGGCTGCTATGCCGCGCGCATCGAACGCGCCGGCTGAGCGTACCTGGCCGAGCCGTCCTACCAGCCGTTGCAGCGCGGCCAGCGTCGCAGCGCCGCGCCGCCGTCGACCCAGTAGCCGTCGTACGCCGCTGCGGTCATGCAGGCATGGTTCGGCAGCACGCGCACGCGGCTGCCGATCGGCAGCGCGTCGAACATGGCCGCAGTGGCAGCGGTGTCGCGCGACGCGACGAGGCCGTGTTCCTGATTGACCTCGACGACGCAGAGTCCCTGCAACGGCGTGCCGGACAGGTCGCAGATCTGCCCATAGCCGTAGTCGATCGCCTGGTTCGCCGTGCCGTGATCCTTGGACAGGGCGAGTCCGCCCGCGTCGATGATGACGCGGCCGGTATCGCGCTTGTGGCTGACGACGGTCGCGAGCACCGACAGCGCGATGTCGTCGAGCGCGCAGCTGCCGATGTTGCTCTGCACGAGATCGCCGAACACGTAGACGCCGGCGCGTGCTTCGGTGACGCCGGCGAGATCGCTCGCGTGGCTCAGCGTCGGCGTCGAGCCGACACTGATCTCGTCGCAACCGATGCCGGCGGCGCGCAGTCGTGCGGCCGCGTCGACGACCGCATCGCGTTCCAGCGCGGCGTGCGCGCGCAGTGCGTCCGCGCCGACGCAGGCGTAGGAACTACCCGCGTGCGTCAGCACGCCGGCAAAATCGAGATGTGTGGATTCGTCGACGGCGCGCGCGACGTCGACGAGCCGGCCGTCGCCGGGACGCAGTCCGGCGCGATGCCCGTCGGCATCGATTTCGACGAGCACGCGAAAGCGCACGCCTTCGCGTGCGGCTTCGACTGCGATCGCCCGCACCGTCGCGACATCCTCGACCAGCAGGCTCAGGCGCGCGCCGGCTCGCGCGAGCGCTGCCGCGCGCGCGGTCCTGGCCGGCGCGAACGTGACGGCATAGCAGATGTCGGCGAATCCGTCGGCGAAGAAATATTCCGCCTCGCGCAGCGTCGACACCGTGATCGGACCGATG
The DNA here is from genome assembly GCA_946480705.1 of uncultured Lysobacteraceae bacterium. The sequence continues at coordinate 1,097 of CAMLLF010000315.1, forward strand.
CCGCCGAAGATGCGCCGCGCGACCGCCGTGCATTTCGCGGTCTTCACATGCGGCCGCAGGCGAACGCCGAGCCGCGCCGTCGTCGCATTCATGCGCGCGATGTTGCGGTCGAGCCGCTCGAGATCCACGACGAGCGCCGGGGTGTCGACAGCATCGAGCGCAGGAACAGCAGTTTCGGACACTACGACGGACATGCGCGGCCCCGGCGGCTGGAAAGCCGCATTGTCGCCGACGCAGGATCGGCGCGGGAACGGGCCTCGCGTCTGCGGCGCGATGTCGCAGCCTGCCGATCAGGCTTGACGCTGCGGCAGTCGACAGATATTAGTTAACTAACTAATTAACTGATGAACAGTCATGGACACGGTATTCGAAGCGCTCGCGTCCACCGCGCGGCGCAAGATTCTCGCCTATCTGAGCGAGGGCGAGCTGAGCGCCGGCGAGATCGCCGAACGCTTCGATTTCAGCAAGCCGGCGCTGTCGGGCCATCTGCGCATCCTCGAGCAGGCCGGCCTCGTCGAACGCGAGAAGCGCGGCCAGTTCGTCTATTTCCGGCTCGTCCGCGACCGCCTCGCCAATACCGTGTTCGCGTGGGTCGCGGAGCTCTGTCCCGTGGCCGGCCCGATCAAGCGCGAACGTCGCGCGCAGGTGCGCAAGCGCGGCGAACGCAAATCCTGAGCTAGCGCGCATCGCGCCGTTGAACGCCCGATCGACGAGGAACACGGACATGCTGGCCCTGACCCAGGTAGTGCAGAGTTTTCCGACCGCGCGGCTGCGCGGCGCCGGCGACGGTCCGCCGGTCGAAGTGTCGCTGATCGCGCAGCTCGGCATCGGTGCCGGCGACCAGTTGTATGCCGCCGCGACCGAGCGCCAGCGCGCGCATGCGAACTTCGTCGACGAACTCGACGAACCGTCGACGCGGCTCGCCGGCATGGACCTCGCGCGCGGCGACGCGACCTCGCTGTATTCGTTCGCCGTCGGCCCGCACGGCCATCCGTTCCATCGCCATGCGGGGCATCGCGTGTTCACGGCGATTTCCGGCAGCGGCGGCGCGCACCTGCGCTTTTCGAGCGCGAGTACCGCCGACATTGCTCGCGATCCGCAGACGTTCGTCCGTGCGCTGCGCTGCATCGACATTCCGCCCGACAGCCTGTTCACCGTGCGCTTCGCCGGCGAGACTTGGCACCAGTTCGCGCCGCGCGATCCGAGCGGCGCGCATCCTGTGCTGTTTGCGCTGTCGTGCCATACCAACGAACTCGGCGGCGACCTGCCGCCCGACCTGCGCGCGCGCGTTGCGGCCGGCGACGCGACGATTCCGGCGCTGACCGAGCTGCTGCCGCCGGCGGTCGCCGCGCTGCTCGCCGGCAGCGAGGCGGCCAGCGCACCGACGATCGCGTTGTCGCTGTATGCGCCGACATCGTCGCTGCAGGGCAGCGCGTGTCGCGGACTCCGCGGCGCGCTCGGCCGGCTGCGCGGCTGGTTGCGCCGACTGCGCGCATCGAACGGCTATCTGTCCGACAGCGGCACCGGCTTCCCGGTGACGACGCAGGAACTCCCCGGCGATTCGCTGCTGGCCGACGTGTTCTCCGCGGCCTGCGATCACGACGACTCGTTCGTGCTCGATCTTCCCGCCGGCGCCGCGAGCGCCGATTCGGCCGGCGAGTGGCTCGCGGCGCTGCTGCAGGGATTTCTCGACAACCGTCCGGTCGGCGTCACGCGCCTGATGCGGCTGCGCAACGCGCTCGTGCGTCCGCTGCGCCTGCGCACGAGCCCGCTCGGTTGCCCGGTGTCCTCGCTGCTGAGCACCGAACCGCCGCGCCGCTTCGCCGCGCGCTTTGCCGTGCTCGACGAACGCATCGGCGCGGCCGATCGCAGCGCGGAAGTGCTGCTCGGCGCCGACGACAGGCATCTGTGCTTCCGCTCGAGCGTGCGCGTGCAGATCCGCGATGACGGCGGCCTGCGCTTCAGCCTGAGCACGCGCGTGCACTGCCGCAATGCGTTCGGCCGCTTCTACATGGCCAGCATCGACCGCGTGCACCGGCACTACATCGCACCGGCGATGCTGCAGCTCGCGGCGGCGTGGGCGCTGCGTTCGCGCGGTTGATCGCCGCACGAACGCAAACGGCCGCCCGGATCCGGGCGGCCGTTCGGAACTGCGACAGACGAATCAGAACTTGACGCTGAACCTCGCGAAGTAATAGCGGCCGACCGTGTCGAACGTCACCGGATCGGTATTGCCGTTCGTGACATTGTTCTGGAACAGGATCGGCGGCTGCTTGTCGAACGCGTTGTCGACGCCGAGTTCGATGCGTGCGTTGATCGGTTCGATCTGATACCCGAACTGCAGGTTGTGGTAGGTCGATGCGCCATAACCCACGACGACGTTCGGAATCGTGCCGTCGGCCGAGTCGCCGCCCGGCCGCAACGTGCCGAGATCGAAGCCGTGGATATAGCGCGCGGTCCAGCTCGCGTCGAAGTTGCCGAGTTCCCAGTTCAAGGTGCCGAGGCCGCGCAGGCGCGCATAGTTGCCGAGCTGGCGGTTGAACTGGCCCGCCGCGTAGATCGTGCCGGTTGCGTTGCCCTGCGTGTCGCGGATCAGCTGGTTGAACTGCATCGTGTAGGTCGCGTCGAGGCCTACGCGGAACGTGCCGATCGGTGTTTCCGGCAGCCGATACTTGATGCTGAAATCGACGCCCTTCGCATCGAGGCGACCGAGGTTCAGCGTCGGCTGGTCGATGTAGAACACTTGGCCGTCGGCTTCGAAGCGATGGATGAAGTCGCAGAGGTTGCCAGCCGTGAAGCACTGCAGCGCGACCGTATTGACGTCGAGCGCACTGATGTTGTCGTTCAGCGCGAAACGCCAGAGGTCCACACTCGTCGACAGGCCTTCGAGCCAGCTCGGATCGTAGACGACGCCCCACGTGAAGGCCTTGCCCTGCTCCGGCTTGAGGTTCGGATTGCCGGCCACGAGGCCCGTGGTCTGGCCGTTCGGCGGACCGCCGAAGCTGCCGTCGCGCGGCACGTTCTCGCAGGCGCGGTCGATGTTCGCGTTCGCACCGACCGGCGACGTCACGCCGATGCACGGATCGCGGAACGTCGGCGCGTTCGACGCCGGCGCGGCGAACAGGTTCGAGATCGTCGGCGCGCGGAACACTTCGGCGATCGTGCCGCGCAGCAGCACGTCGTCGAGCGGGCGCCACTCGATGCCGAGCTTCGAATTCGTCGAATTGCCGAAGGTCGAATACTTGGAATAGCGCGTGCCGATCGTCAGGTTCAGTGCTTTTGCGAAAGCGACGTCGCGGAGTACCGGAATGAAGGCTTCGCCGTAGAGTTCCTTGACGTCGAAGCCGCCGACGATCGGTGAGGTGCAGGTTTCCTGCGACAGCTGGCAGTTCGTGAAGTCCGGCGGCAGCGAGGTCGTCAGGAAATCCGGTGTGAAGCGCTGGTATTCCTTGCGGTACGAGGCGCCGACCGCAAGGCTGACCACGCCGGCCGGCAGCTCGAACAGTTCGCCGTTCGCATTGACTTCCGCTTCGCGCTGCACGAACAGCGTATTCGTGCGATACGGCGCTTCGAGCAGGCTGAACGCTTCAGGCGTTTCCTCGGGATTGAACGGATTGACCGGCACGCAGCCGGCGATCGGCGCCGTCGGCGTACCGCAGGTCGGCACGCCGTTCGCGTCGATGAACGACGGACCCACGGCCGCGCTCAGCGCCGGCTGGAAGATGTAGCCGCCGAACTGGCGGAACTGCGAGAAGTGGCCGTAGGTGAAATTCGCGTCCCACTGCCAGCTCGTGTCGCCGAAACCGCCGCGCAGGCCGAGATTGATCTGGTCGGTCGTCACCGCGGTCTCGGCACGGCGGTTGCCGATCGCCTGCAGGCGCAGGAAGAACGCGTTGCCCGAATCGTTGTCGCCGCTGCGGCCGAAGTCGATGCCGAACGGGTTGTAGACGTTGTCGCGCGAGATCAGCACGTTGTCGTTGCGCGCATCGAACGGCAGCGGCGCGATCGCGAACGCCGCGCGCGTCTTGTTGTGAAACGCCTCGATGTAGGCCTCGACGTTGTCGGATAGCCGGTAATTGCCGACGACGAACAGGCTGCCGCGTTCCTGCGGCGTCAGCTGCAGATTGCCCACGGCCTGGAAGTTGAACGCATCGGACGCCGGGTCGTAGCACTTGTAGTCGCTGAGCGATCCGCCGCTGCTGCCCGGAATGCGCGTGACCGAGCCGGCGGCGTTGGGCGGGCAGTTGAACTGCGCGATCAGGTCGCTCGGCAGGAAGATGCGGCCGCGCGGCGTACGCTGCAGAAAACCGTTCTGGACGAGGAAGGGCTCG
>CAMLLF010000316.1 GCA_946480705.1 uncultured Lysobacteraceae bacterium
AGCGCGAACGCCGTGAGCTGTTCCGCGAGCGCTTCGCTGCGGAACCGCTGCGGCGCGATGCCGGCCACGATGCTGTCCACGAGCGTTCTCGACCAGACGTTACGGCGGCTGCCGTTGGTCAGGTAGATCACCGTGTAGACGTCGCCGTCGAGCGTGTCGCGGAACAGGATGCGCACGCGAACCCGCGCGCCGCCGTCGTGTCCGACCTGCCGGTATTCGCCGCTTTCGCCGATTTCCCAGCCCGCGGCGAACCAGCCGCGCTGCCCGCCCGGCAAGGTCTGCGGCTGCCACAGCTGCTGCAGCGTCTTCCCGGCGACGAGATCGCCATCGGTCACGGCGCGCAGGAACGTGGCCAGGTCGCCGACGCTCGTATACAGCGCGGCGTGGCCCAGCGCGTACTTCGGCCAGGCGATGTCCGGCTCGCGCTGCAGTTGGCCGTTCTTGCCGAGATAACCGGTGACGACGCCTTTTCCGGGCAGGCCGTCCCTGCCGAGGCAGGTATGCCGCAGCCGCAGCCGGCCGATGATGCGTTCCGTCGCGATGTCCGCATAAGGCTTGCCGTAGTGCGTTTCCAGCAGCGCCGTCAGCACGAGGAAGTTCGTTTGCGTGTAGCGCGTCTCAGTACCCGAAGCAAAAACGAACGGCGTGTCGGCGAGCGCCGCGAACACCGCCGACAGCGTTGCCGGGAATGACGCGTTGGCTTGCGCGGTGCCCGTCATCTGCGCGTCGCTGAAGTATTCGGGCAGGCCGGACGTGTGGCTCAGCAACTGACGAACCGTGACCTCGCGCCAGCGTGGCGGAAGGCCCGGAACATAGGTGCCGGCGGGACGATCGAGCTCGATCGCGTCCTGCTCGACGAGCTGCATGACGAGCGTGCTCGCGAACAGTTTGCTCAGGGAATACGCCGGAAACACGTCGTCGCGTGTCGCGCGCCGGCCGGTCTCGAGATCGGCCTGGCCGGCGACGCGGACGAACAGCTCGCGTCCGTTGCGGGTGACGTGGACGGCCTGCGCCGCAATGCCGTAGCGCTGTTCGTTGACCGCCATCTGTCGCGCCAGCCGATCCGCCAGCGCGCCGGGCTTCTCGGCGGCGGCGAGCGCCGGCGACAGCAGCAGGAACGGCAGAACGCGGCAAACACGTTGACTCAGCACGTCGATGATCCTTGGCAGAGCGAGGCGGGCCCGGGCGGCCGCATAGCTTAGCGGGACGCACGGCCGGACGTTCGCTTTTCGCCGCCCGGCCCCGATGCCGTCGGCGGCATCCGCGACGAACTCGCGCACACCCGAAGGGGGATTCATCGCCTCCGCTCGTCCTCGCGCCGCTGCATTTTCTTTCGTGGCGAACTTCTCACTTTTATCAATGGCCACTTCGTGCGTGTAAACGCGGCGTCGCCGGGTTCGTTACCCGGCGCACCTCGGCGTTCGCGCGCGCGATGGTTTCGGGCGCGGACGCCGGGGAAACGGGTGGAATTGCAATGAATGCACGACAATCAAAAGGAGAGAAGCAATGTTTGCTCGACTGACAGCGGCGCTGTTGATGGTGGCGGCAGCGGCGCAGGTATCGACGGTTCACGCGGACGCGCTGCCGGATCCGGCCGGCGGCAGTCCGGAAATGCTGCAGACCTCGCCGCTGGGCCAGAACCTCGAGGACGTACAGGATTGGTCGACGAGCTACAACTTCGTCGACGTGATGAAGCAGTCGCGCAGCTGGATCACGCAGAACGCGGCGTCGAACATCTTCGATACCGAGGATGCGGCCTGCCTGGATCTGGACGAACGCGGCTACGTCCGCTCGCTGACTCCGCAGACGGATCGGCCGGGCTGCACGTCGCCGAACTACGACTCGGTCGCGACGCTGTTCTTTTTCGGCGAGTGGAAGGGACACTATCCGGCCGGCCGTTATCAGGTCACGTACAACGGCCGCGGCAAGCTCTCGTACTTCTTCGCGGCCAGGAAGGCGAACTCGCTGCCGAATCGCGACGAGGTCGACGTCGATCCGTCGCTCGGCGGCTGGATGATGCGCATCGAGGAGATCGATCCGACCGATCCGATCCGCGACATCCACGTCTACATGCCCGGTTACGGCATTTCCGGCGAAACCGAGTTTCATCCGGATTTCCTCAAGCAGCTGCGCAACGTGAAGATCGTGCGCTTCATGGACTGGATGAAGACCAACAATTCCACGCAGAAGGAATTCGCGGATCGTCCGAAGCTCGACGATGTGCGCTGGACCGAGCGCGGCGTACCGCTGGAGCAGATGCTGCGCCTGGCCAACCGCGAGATGCTGTCGCCGTGGTTCAACATGCCGCATGAAGCGAGCGACGACTACGTGCGCCAGTTCGCGACCATGGTTCAGCGCGATCTTCGCGGACCGCAGAAAGTCTATGTGGAATATTCCAACGAAGTCTGGAACGGCCAGTTCCGCCAGGGCCAGTACGTCGAGGACCGCGGCACCGCGGAGTACGGCGCCAGCCAGGGAACCGCGTTCGATCGGCGCCTGAACTGGTACGGCCAGCGCTCGGCGCAGATCTGCGATATCTGGAAGCAGGTGTTCGCCTCCGAGCCGAATCGCGTGGTCTGCGTGCTCGGCGCACAGGCGGCCAACGACTACACGCAGACCCAGGCGGCGGACTGCCCGATGTGGACGAGCGGCAAGCCCTGTTCCGCGCACGGCATGAAGGCCGTCGCGATCGCGCCGTATTTCGGCGGTTATCTGGGCAAGCCCGGCAACGCGGCGATCGTGAAGGACTGGAGCCTCGACACGCTGTTCGCCGAGATCAACAACGGCGGCCAATTGCCGAACGGGCCGCGCGGCGGCGCGCTGGCGCAGGCGAAATCGTGGATCGGTCCGCACCGCGTCGCGGCAAACGCGCGCGGCCTGCAACTGATCGCGTACGAGGGCGGCCAGCATCTCGTCGGCTTCAACGGTGCCGAGAACATTCCCGCGCTGACGGCGCTGTTCACGAGCGCGAACCGCGATCCGCGCATGGAGCAGGCATACGGCCGCTATCTGCAGAACTGGCGCGACAAGGGCGGCCAGACCTTCATCCACTTCAACGCATCGGGTCAATACAGCAAGTACGGCAGCTGGGGCACCGTGGAATATCTCGACGAAGTGTTCCTGTCGCCGAAGGCGATGGCGCTGCAGAACTTTGCGCTGGACGGCTGCTGGTGGACTGGATGCGGCGATTGGTAAGTGTGGACAGGCATGAGCGGGTGATGCGGTGGAGCCGGCGCCCGCTCATGACGCCAATGGATCTCGGGGACTTTCGCTGGCGCCGACGGCGCGGCGGAGCCCATCCCCACCCATGCCCTCCCCTTGAAGGGGAGGGTTTTTCCGCTCTGATTTCTGCGATTCGCGATTCGTCGTTCCCGATTCCCGGCCCCAAAGCCCCGCCCGCTTGTTCGCCCTGACGGCGCGCGCTCGTTGTAAGCAATGAATCTCACCCCTGAGAGATTGCGCCAATGTCCCCTTTACGCCTCCTCGCCGGCGTTTCGGTGCTGTGCGCGTGCGCCTTCTGCGCGCATGGCCAGTCCGGCGGCCCGTTCGCCATCGTCAACAGCACGGTCGATTCGGGCGGCGGCGAAAGCGCCGCGGCGCCGTATGTCGTGCGCTACACGGCGGGTCAGCCCGACGCCGCCTTTTCCGCCGGCGGAACCTATGAAGTCCGCGGCGGCTTCTGGGGATCGCGCAGCAATCCGCAGAGCGACCTGATCTTCACCGACGCCTTCGAATGAGGACGACTGCCATGCCTGCAATCCGCTCCGCGCTTTTTGCCGCCCTGCTCGCGTGCTCGCTGCCGGCACTGGCCGATACGACGTTCACGTATCAGGGCGAACTGACGAACAGCTCCGTTCCGGCCACCGGAAATTTCGATTTTCGTTTCATTCTGTACTCGGCCGATCTCGGCGGCACGCAGATCGGTCCGATCGTCACGCGCAGCAACGTGGCCGTGAGCCAGGGTGTTTTCACGGTGCCGCTGGATTTCGGCTCGCAGTTCGGCAGCGAGGCGCGGTTTCTCGAAATCGCCGTGAAATCATCGGGTGCGCCGAGCTACACGCTGCTGTCGCCGCGCCAGCCGCTGACGCCGTCCACGCATGCGCTCGGTCTCGTGCTGCCGTATGCCACGAACTTCAACACGGCCAGCACCGGCCTTTCGCTGGTCAACGCCGGCGACGGCGACGTGATCCGCGCCGACACCTCGGGCACGGGTTTCGGGATCATTTCCATGGGTTCGGCGCTCGGCGGCGGCATCTATTCCTCGGTCGGCAACGGCGGCAGCGGCAGCGAGCACTCGGCCGTGACCGGCTACAACACGAGCAGCGGGTCGAACCAGCGCTACGCGGCCGAGTTCGAGCTGACGAACTCAGGCAGCGTGCGCGCGGCCATTTACGCGCGCACGGCCGGCAGCGGCATGGCCATCGATGCGGAAGTCAACGCGAATACGACGGCGACGGCGCTCTATGCACGCACGTCGAGCAACCAGAGCTCGAGCTATGCGGGACGCTTTTCCGGCCCGGTGTCGGTCGAATGCGCCGCGGCAAACTGCAACAACGCCCACGCGCTGCGCGTGACCGGCAACACGAGCGTCGTGGGCACGCTGTCGAAATCGGCGGGTTCGTTCCGCATCGATCATCCGCTGGATCCGGCCGGCAAGTTCCTGTCGCATTCGTTCGTCGAATCGCCGGACATGAAGAACCTCTACGACGGCGTGGTCACGCTCGACGCGAACGGCAACGCGCAAGTGGAGATGCCGGCGTGGTTCGAGGCGCTCAATCGCGACTTCCGCTACCAGCTGACCGGCATCGGCGCCGCGTCGCCGAACGCCTATGTCGCCGAGGAGATCAAGGAGAACCGCTTCGTCATCGCCGGCGGCACGCCGTACGCGAAGATTTCCTGGCAGGTCACCGGTACGCGTCACGACGCCTATGCGCGCGCGCATCCGATTCCGGTCGAGGAGGACAAGGACGCCGAGCAGAAGGGCCGGTATCTGACGCCGGAAGTGTTCGGCAAGTCGCGCGAGTCGGCCATCCATCGCGACGACGCCGGCGTACCGGCGATCAATCCGCCGGCTTCGGTGCAGTAAGTCCGTCGCCGTTTCACCGTGGTCGCGAGCGCGCCGCGTTCGCGACCGCGAGGCCTCGCCTCCGCCGACGCCGGGATTCGCTGCGCTCGCTGCCGACCGGCGTCGCATCCACCAGGGCGCGCCGTGATCGCCCCGGCCGCGCTTTTGCGCTTGTGCAGAACTACAGGGGCTGCGGATGCGCTCTCGAGGCTCGCGACGCCTCTTGAGCGCATCTGTTCATCTGTATACCCTGCGACAAACGTTCTACCGCCGGCGCGCTGCGCTGACGGCGCGACAGGGGAAGACCGGAGTATCGACAGTCATGACGGGCGTGGATGGCGCGCCGGCTGGAGCGCT
>CAMLLF010000317.1 GCA_946480705.1 uncultured Lysobacteraceae bacterium
CGCGCTCGGCTATCTGCGGCGCGACGGCGAAAGCGAAGACGACGCGCTGTGGCGCGCCGATCTCGTCGAGCTGCTCGCGCGCACGATCGAGAGCAAGCCGGTGCGCGCCGTGCTGGTCGCGCAGGGCAAGGCCGTGCTCGCGGGCGACGGCAACGGGCGACTGAGGTTCGGCGCGGCGAACTACGATCTGCTGGGCAGCGTGCTTGCGGTCACGGTGCAGGAACTCGGGGCGCCCGCCGTCGACGCGCTGCTCGCCGAACTCGCGAACAACAGCGACGCGACGCTCCGGCTGAGCATGGCCATGGCGCTCGGCGCGACGGTCGATGCGAAGCTCGGCGAGCGCGTGCGCGAATTCGCGATCGGGCCGGGCGCCAGGATCGGCGAGACCGCCCGCATCCTGCGCACGCATCAATACGAGCCGCGCAATCGCGCGGCGCTGTGGGCCTGGTTCCAGCGCCGCTATGCCGAAGTCGTCGCGCACACGCCGGCCTTCGTTCACGGCGATCTGCCGGAACTCGTCGCCGAGGGCTGGTGCGAACGCGGCCAGGCGCGCAGCGTCGCGCAGTTCTTCGCGCGCGACGCCGGCAAGGTCGACGGCACCGCGCAGGGCCTCGCCCGGGCCGAGGAAGCGATCGTCCTGTGCGCCGCGCAGCGCGAGAAGCATGGGGCGGCTGCGCTGCAGCGCTGGGCGGAGAGTCAGGAAAAGAGGGAGTAGGAGTAGCAACTCGAGAAAGCTTGCTTCGCGGGGATCTGCGAATCCGACTGATGGCTGACGCCGACGGTGCCGAGACTCCAGCTCCTAAAAAGCGCGTCTCTAGTTACTCTCGACCCTTCCTCGCTACCATCCGCTCACAGGAGGGGCGGGCGATGAACGACTCGGATACCGGCCGCGGCCGGTTCGCGCAGGTGCCGGAGCGCAACACGTCGGACAACATCCTGCGGACCGCGCAGCAGCATCATGTGCACCTGTCGGCGATGGCCGACACGAAGGCGAACATCATCATCACGGTATCGTCGATCGTGCTGACGCTGTCGCTGGGCCGGCTCGACGAGCCCGGCCTGCGCGTGGCGGTGCTGATCCTGATCGGCTTCACGCTGCTCGCGCTGCTGCTCGCGATCCTCGCCGTGCTGCCGAAATACCGTCCGCTGCGGCTCGACAGCGAAGTGCTGCCGCCGCACTTCAATCTGCTGTTCTTCGGCCATTTCTCGGAAATCTCGCGCGAACGCTTCCTCGACGAGATGGCGCGCACGCTTGCGCCCGACGGCTCGATCTACGAGGCCCAGGCCAAGGATCTCTATTCGCTCGGCATCTATCTCGCGCGCCACAAGTATCGTTATCTGCGTTTGAGCTATTTGTTTTTTCTGGCGGGGTTCGTGCTGGCAAGCGCTGAGCAGGCGCTGCGGCTGGTGCTCGCGTGACTTGGAGACCGAGAAAAGAGTGCAAAGGAGTGAGAAACGGGTAAAGGCACAGCGCAACGCGGCTCGCGTTTCCCGCTCCTCGGCACTCGTTTCTTGTCACGTCTTTCGCGGGCTGACCCACATCGCGATGTCGGCGTCGAAGACGATGTCGTTCTGTGCGTCGCGCACTTCGACGATCGCATGCAGCTCCTGCGCGACGGTCGGATCGGCGACGGCGGGCACGGTCGCGGTAGCGGTCATCGTGCCGGTCGCCTTTTTCAGATAGCGCACGCTCATGCCTTTCGGAATCCAGCGCATCGCGTCGGGAATCGTCGCGTCGGTCGCGAGGCCGCCGGCCATCTCGGCCATGTTGCACAGTGCGATCGCGTGCACGGTGCCGATGTGGTTCTGTACGCGGCGGCGCTGCCGGATGCGCACGATGCAGCGGCCGGCCGCCAGTTCGTCGACGGCCGGTGCGATGCTCGAGAAGTAGGGGGCGCGCCAGCAGATCAGCCGCGAGTAGAGCCAGCGGCCCGCCGCGGACTTGCCGCAGCGGCGGAACAGTTGCAGAGCCTGTGAAGCCATGGACGGACCTTGCGCGAATTGGCGGAATCGCCGGCCGCCGCGAACGCGGCGGCCGGCATCGCAGGACTCAGGCGACGGAGCGCAGCACGGTCTTGCCGTGCTTGACCGCGGCTTCGAGGTCGCGCGGATCGAAGTCGTCGACGCTGATGAATTCGAATGTCGCCGCGCGCACGCGTTCGAGCAGCTTGCGCTCCTCGCTCGTGATGCCGCCGGCGGCTTCGGCTTCGGCGAGCTGGCCGGCGTAGTCGTAGGCCTTGACCTCGATCGTCTTGACGGCCTTGAGGAACTTGCGTTCGACCGGCTCGGCCGCGATCACGTCGGCGAGCAGCGCGTTCATGCGGCCGATCGGGTTGTTCGCGCTCGGCGTCAGATAGACGTCGCCGGCGAGGCGGTCGCGCGTCTCGTTCGGCGTGCAGAGGATCGCGGCGACGCGGCGGCCGAGGCGATCCGACGGCGGCACTTCGCGGCGGCCGAGCGGGAAGATCAGCACGCGCAGCAGCCAGGCGACCGGGCGCAGCGGGAAGTTGCGCAGCACGCCGTCGAGCGCCATCTGCATGCGCCAGACGCTGTCGTGGAACGCCCACGCGAGCATCGGCTGGTCCGCGACCGGACGGCCCTGGTCTTCATAGCGCTTGAGCATCGCCGAGGCGATGTACAGATTCGACAGCACGTCGCCGAGGCGCGCCGACAATTTTTCCTTGAACTTGAGCTTGCCGCCGAGAATCAGCATCGACGTGTCCGCCGTCAGCGCGAGCGCCGCGGCGTAGCGATTGAGCTTGCGGTAGAAGCGGCGCGTGTATTTGTCGCCCGGCGCCGAGCCGATCTTCGCGTGGGTCAGGCCCAGCACGAAGCTGCGCACCGCGTTGGAGATCGCAAAGCCGATGTGGCCGAACAGCGCCTTGTCGAAGGCCTTGAGGCGCTCGGCATAGTCGGCGATCTGCGTCGCTTCCATTTCCCTGAGCACGAACGGATGGCAGCGGATCGCGCCCTGGCCGAAGATCATCATGCTGCGCGTGAGGATGTTCGCACCCTCGACGGTGATCGCGATCGGCGCGCCCTGCCACGCGCGGCCCGCGTAGTTCTTCGGGCCGAGGATCACGCCCTTGCCGCCGTGCACGTCCATGACGTCCTTGGCGATCTCGCGGCCGAGTTCGGTCGCGTGGTATTTCGCGATCGCCGACGGCACCGACGGTTTTTCGCCGCGATCGACGGCCGCCGCCGTCGCGCGCGACAGTGCGCTGATGGCATAGGTATAGCCGCCGATGCGTGCGAGCGCTTCCTCGACACCTTCGAAGCGGCCGATCGCCATGCCGAACTGCTTGCGGATGCGCGCATAGGCGCCTGTCGCGATCGAGCCGATGCGCGCCGCACCGGTGGCGTTGGACGGCAGCGAGATCGCGCGGCCGACCGACAGGCACTCGACGAGCATGCGCCAGCCTTCGCCGGCCATTTCCGGGCCGCCGATCAGCTGCGACAGCGGTACGAATACGTCCTTGCCGCGCACCGGCCCGTTCTGGAACGGAATGTTCAGCGGCATGTGGCGGCGGCCGATTTCCAGTCCCTTCGTATCGCGCGGCAGCAGCGCGAGCGTGATGCCGAGATCCTCGGTGTCGCCGAGCAGCTTTTCCGGGTCGTACATGCGGAACGCGAGACCGACGACGGTCGCGATCGGCGCCAGCGTGATGTAGCGCTTGTCGAAGGTCAGGCGCACGCCGAGCACGTTCGCGCCGTTCCACTCGCCCTTGCAGACCACGCCGTAGTCGGGAATCGAGGTCGCGTCCGAGCCGGCATAGGGGCCGGTCAGCGCGAAGCACGGAATCTCGCGGCCGTCGGCGAGGCGCGGCAGGTAATAGTCTTTTTGTTCCTTCGTGCCATAGTGCAGCAGCAACTCGGCCGGGCCCAGCGAATTCGGTACGGCGACGGTGGAGCCTATCGTCGTGGAGATGCTCGCGAGCTTCTGCAGCACCACCGAGTGCGCGAGCGCCGAGAACTGCAGACCGCCGTATTCGCGCGGAATGATCATGCCGAAGAACTTGTTCTTCTTGAGGAACTCCCAGACCGGCGGCGGCAGGTCGGCGAGTTCGTGCGTGATCTCCCAATCGTTGACCATGCGGCAGAGCTCTTCGACCGGGCCGTCGAGGAACGCGCGTTCGTCGGCCGACAGCGTCGGCACCGGCTCGCGCAGCAGGCGGTTCCAGTTCGGCTTGCCGCTGAACAGCTCGCCCTCGAAGCCGACGGTGCCGGCCTCCAGCGCGATCTTCTCGGTCGGCGAAAGCTGCGGCGTGATCTTCTGGTAGATCGCGAGCAGCGGAGCGGTCAGGCGCTTGCGCCGGAAATCGACGAGATTCAGCGGCAACGCGACCAGTGCGAACACCAGCAGCGTGGCCGTCGTCGCGAACCAGTGGGCATCGGCCGCGACGCCGGTAGCGACGATGGCCAGTGCGGTCGCGGCAGTCCAGGTGCGCAGCCCTGCGCGTCGATACGAGCAGGCCAGCGATACGAGGATCGCGGCGAGCAGGGGTAGCCAGTGTTGCATGATGAACTCCTCAGAAGATCAGTTCCGTCCCCGAGGAAGGGTCCGGACAAAGGAAAGCACAGCATCGGTGAACAGGTCATTTCGGTCGCCGGCGACCATGTGCGTGGCGCGCGGAACGACGACGTGCCGCGCCTGCGGCACGAGTTCCAGGAATTCGGCGATCGTTGCCTGCGAGACCACGTCGCTGTCGCTGCCCGACAGCAGCAGTACCGGTACGTCGATGCGCCGGGCGGCATCGACCAGCGCGGCCTGGTGGCGTTCGCCGTTTTCGGCGATGCGCTCGAGCAGGGCCGGATCCCAGTGCCAGCGGAAGCGTCCGTCGTCGCGCGGAACGAGCAGCGACTGCAGCCGCTGCGGCGAGCGCGTCTCGCGGCGGTGCGGCAGATAGGCCGCAATGCTCGCGGCCGCTTCGTCCAGCGACGCGAATCCGTCGGGATGGGCGCGCATGAACGCAAGAATGCGCTCGACCCCGGCGGCTTCCCAGCGCGGCGTGATGTCGACGAGGACCAGCGCGCGGAACAGGTTCGGGTTGCGCGCCTGCGCGAGCAGTCCGACCAGGCCGCCGAACGAGGCGCCGACCAGCACCGCCGACGGGCCGGCAAAAGCGGCCATGAGTTCGAGGTCGGCGACGAATTGATCGATCTCGTAACCCCCGCCCGGGTGCCAGTCGCTGGCTCCGTGACCGCGTGCATCGGCACAAAGGCAGAGGAAATTCTGGTTCGCGAGGTGGGCGGCGGTCGCCTGCCAGGCCTGACGCGTCTGGCCGAAGCCGTGCGTGAACACGAGCGACGCGTTGCCGGCCATGCCGTGCAAATCGCAGGAAAGCGACAGCCCGTCGGCCGCCAGAAGGTTCACTGCGGCCTTATGATTCAACGGTTTGGATGGTGTCATACGGGC
>CAMLLF010000318.1 GCA_946480705.1 uncultured Lysobacteraceae bacterium
CGCGACTACGATCCGGCCAACGGTCCCGCGGCTCACCCGAACTCGCGCTTCACCGTCAGCGCGAAGCAGTGCGCCAGCTGGTCGCCGCGCGCCGAAGATCCGCAGGGCGTGCCGATCTCGGCCATCATCTTCGGCGGCCGCCGCGAATCGCTGGTTCCGCTCGTGTTCGAATCGCGCGACTGGAATCACGGCGTGCTCGTCGGTGCGGCCATGGGCTCGGAAACCACGGCGGCGGCAACCGGTGCCGTCGGCGTGCTGCGACGCGACTCGATGGCGATGAAGCCGTTCTGCGGCTACAACTTCGCCGACTATTTCGCCCACTGGCTGAGCTTCGACCGGCCGAACACGAAGCTGCCGAAGATCTTCCACGTGAACTGGTTCCGCAAGGCCAACGGCAAGTTCGTCTGGCCGGGCTTCGGCGACAACATGCGCGTGCTGGAATGGATCGTCGGCCGCTGCAAGGGCACGACCGGCGCGGTCGAGACGCCGATCGGCAATCTGCCGCGCCGCGAAGACCTCAATCTTTCGGGCCTCAACCTCGGCGACGCCGAACTCGATCTGCTGCTGTCGGTCGATCGCGACGGCTGGGCGCGCGAATACGCGAGCATCGCCGAGTACCTCGATTCGTTCGGCGCGCGCACGCCCGATGCGCTCAAGCGCGAACACGCGCGCGTGCGCAGCGAACTGGCCGAGACCGAGGCGCTGCAGGCCAAGGTGGCGGTGGGCTGAGCGCTGGAAAGCGTGGCGAGGAGTGAGAAAAGAGTGGCGGGCTCCGCGCCGCACTCGTTTCTCACTTCTCTGAACCCGTTCCTCGCATGCGCGCCTACTACTGCCACCACTTCGTCCTGCCGCTGCCACCCGAGCACCGGTTTCCGATGGCGAAATACGCGCTGCTCTACGAGCGCGTTGCGGCGGCGGCCGGCGACTACGGCATCGAACTCGTCGAGCCGGCGCCTGCGAGCGACGCGGATCTGCGCCGCGCCCATGATGCCGGCTATGTCGCGCGTGCCGCGCGCGGCGAGCTCGAGGCGGCCGAGCTGCGCAAGATCGGCTTTCCGTGGTCGGCCGACATGATCGAGCGTTCGCGCCGGTCGAGCGGTGCGACCATGGCAGCGCTCGAAACCGCGTTGCGCGGCGGACGCATCGCGGTGAATCTCGCCGGCGGCACGCATCATGCGTTTGCGGACCACGGCGCCGGATACTGCGTGTTCAACGACTCCATCGTCGCGGCGCGGCATGTGCAGGCGCTCGGCCTCGCGCGGCGCGTGATCGTCATCGATCTCGACGTGCATCAGGGCAACGGCACGGCAGCGATCGCGCGCGGCGATCCGAGCATCTACACCTTCTCGATGCACGGCGAGCGCAATTATCCGGCGCTCAAGGAAACCGGCGATCTCGATGTCGAGCTGCCCGACGGCTGCGACGACCAAACCTATCTGTCCGCGCTGGCCAGGCACCTGCCGATCGCGTTGGCGGCCGCCCGCGCCGACGCGGCGATCTATCTCGCCGGTGCCGATCCGTTCCGCGACGACCGCCTCGGCCGGCTCGCGCTGAGCAAGGCGGGACTGGCCATGCGCGACGCCATGGTGCTCGATGCCTGCCTGCGGCATGATCTGCCGCTCGCGATCACCATGGCGGGCGGTTATGCGGCGGACGTCGCCGACATCGTGGACATCCACTGCGCCACGGTTCTGGCCGCCGCCGCCCGGCTGCGCGACGCGGTCGCGGTTTAAACCCCGCGTCCGGTTCCGGCATCAAAGCCGGCACCATGAATACTGCCTGCCTCCCCATGAGTCATGCGATGCCTGAGTCGGCGCCCGCAGCAGCCGCTGCCGACGACGGTGCCCTGGTGCGGCGTTCGATGAGCGGCGACATCCGCGCGTTCGAACTGCTGTATCGCAAGCACGTCGGTCGCGTCCACGGTGCGATATTGCGTATCGTCGGGATGAACCACGCGCGCGCAGAGGAACTCACGCAGGATGCCTTCGTGCGCGCATGGCAGAAACTGTCCGGTTTCCGCTTCGAAAGCGCGTTCTCGACCTGGCTGTACCGGCTCGGCGTCAATGTTGCGCTGATGGATCTGCGCGGCAGCGGCAACGAGCAGGCGGTCGAGGACGAGGTGCTCGAATTCGCCGCGGGCGGCGACGTTCCGTTCTGCGCCGGCGAACGCGCCGATCTGGAACAGGCCGTCGCCAAGCTGCCGCCGCGGGCGCGCGCCGTGCTCGTACTGCACGATGTGGAAGGGTGGAAACATGAAGAAATTGCAAGCGAGCTCGGCATGGCGGTCGGCTCGTCCAAGGCGCAACTGCACCGGGCCCGCGGCCTGGTGCGCAAACTCCTCGGAGCGGCAGCATGAGCGAGCATGACTTCCAGTGGCGGCGTCAGCTGCGCGACCTGTCCGGTCCGGCGCAGCCGCAGCGCGATCTTTGGCTCGACATCGCCTCGCGCATCGAGGCGGAGCAGGCCGCGGTACCGGTCGCCGCACCGCATCGGCGCCGCTGGGCCGCAGGCCTTGCCGTTGCCGCGAGCGTCGCGCTCGCCGTGCTCGTCGCCGGCGTGCTGCAGCGGCACTCGGCACCGTCGAACACCGTCGTGGCCGTGCGGCCTTCGACGAAATCCGATCCGGTCGCGGCCATGGCCGCGGTCGACGAACAGTTCAAGCAGGTGCGCACGCAGGATCCGCGCCTGGCCGCCGCCGCCGTCGAACTCGACGCCGCAGCGGAAGAGATTCGCCAGATGCTGCAGCAACAGCCCGACGCGGTGTTTCTCGTCGGGTTGCTCAACCGCACCAACGAACGACGGCTGAAACTTGCGCGCATGGGGCAAGCGTCGAGCTGATCCGTCCCGGAGACCACATGAAGATCAAATTGCTAGCTCTGAGCGTGCTCTTTGCCCCCGGCCTCGCGCTGGCCGGCACGCCCATCAATGAAACCCGCGACGTCGACGCGAACGCGCGCATCGACATCAGCAACGTCAAGGGCGCGGTCAACGTCAGCGCCTGGGACAAGAACCAGGTCGTCATCACCGGCTCGCTCGGCGAAGGCGTGAAACGTCTGGCGATCGACGGCGGAGGGAGTCTGCTTTCGGTACGCGTCGAAGGTCCCGACAAGTCCAAGGGCTGGCTCTGGGGTTCCGATTCCGCGATGCAGGAGACCGTGCTGAATCTCAAGGTTCCGCGCGCCGCGGCGCTCGAACTCGGCGTCGTCAGCGCCGAAGTCGCGATCGCCGACACCGTTGGCGGCGAAGTCCAGGTCGACTCGGTGTCCGGGCGCATCCGGCTGTCGGCCGTGCAGAGTCCGCACCTGCGCCTGGAAAGCGTCAGCGGCGACATCGAATTCGACGGCAAGGCCGACAAGGTGTCGATCGAGACGGTCAGCGGCGACGTCGTCGCGCGCGGCGTCGGCTCGGCGACGCGCATGGAAACCGTATCGGGCAACCTGCGCGTGGTCGCGAGCGCGCCGCTCAGGCAGACCGAAGCGAGCAGCGTTTCCGGCGACATCGAGATCAGCGGCGCGCTCGAGCGCGGCGGCCGCATCGAAATCGAAACCATGAGCGGCGACGTGCGCCTGAGCCTGCCGGCCAGTGTCTCGACGAAGATCCGGGCGGAAAGCTTCAGCGGCACGCTGCGCTCGGACTTCGGTACCGTCCGCAAGCCCGAGCATGGTCCCGGTTCCAGCCTCGAAGCCACCGCCGGCGGCGGCGACGGCGATGTGTCCGTCGACAGTTTCAGCGGGGACGTGACGATTCGGCGGGAGTGATCAACACGGGTAGGTTGGGGTGAGCCGCAGGCGAACCCCAACATCGAGGCGATTCCGACGCGAAAAGCCCGCGGCGAAACACGATCTGGGCGACGCGCTTTTCCGGTCGGCGTTCAAGGCTGAAAAAGCAAATACGTCGACAAAATATACTTCTCCCCCGACCGCGGCGGCGGCGCCTCGTGCTGGTACATCCAGTACGGCGGAAACATCAGCAGGCGGCCCGCGCGCGGCTGCACGTCGAGTCGCAGATCCGGAAACCGCGTTTCGCCGCCGTCGGCAACGTCGTTGAGATACCAGAGCAGCACGAGATAGCGGTTCGCCACCGCGTCGATCGCGTCGAAGTGCAGCTGGAAGCGTTCGCCGGCGCCGGGGCGGTAGCGTTTGATCACGAGTTCGCTGATGCGCCGCATCGGCGGCACCGCGATGCGCAGGCCGACATCGCGGTTGTAGCGCGCGACGTTTTCGTCGATGCGCGTCATCAGGAAACCGCGGAATGCCTCGTCCGACAGCGGCGAGATGTCGAGTTCCGTCCAGGCGCTGTCGTCGAGCCCGGCACGCACGCCGCGGCCGTTGCCGCGCTGGAAGCGCGTCAGCGCGTTGAACGAGCCGATCAACTGCGCGCAAAGTGCCGCGTCGAGATTGTCGTCGTAGCAGCGCAGGTAGTGGCGCAGCGAATCGCGCTCGCTCACCAGGCGTAGCCCCAGCGCCGCGCATACGGATCGAGCAGCGGCCGCAACGGCGCGATCCATTCGGCGTAGGCCTGCCAGCGGCCGATCGTGGAAATATAGCCGCGCTCGCGTGCATGCGCGTCGGGTCGCAGCAGCGCGTCGTCCCAGGGCACGCCGAGAAATTCCGTCAGCGCGCGCGCGCGCGCCGGCAGGTCGGCGACGAGATCTTCGTAGCGCGAGACGAACACGTCGCCGCCGAGCAGCGCGTGCTGGTCGATCCAGAAATCCATCGCGGCCGCATAGCCCTCGGCCGTCGTGCGCAGCGTCTCGCAGAGCGCGACGAATACCGGCGAGCGGAAGTTCTGCATGTAGTTGCTGAGCACGACGTCGGCCGGATGCCGCAGCGCAAGCACGATGCGCGCGTGTGGGTAGATCCGGCGGATCAGCGGCAGCTTCAGCAGATTCAGCGGGTTCTTGTCGACGAGCCGCGTCGATGCGTTCCAGTCGACATGTCGGGCGACGCGCTCGCGGTAGATCGCGCGCATTGCGGCGCACTGGCCCGGCGTCAGCCGGCCGAGGTCGCCGGGATGGTCGAGGCCGCCGGCCTGGAGATACTCGACGAGATCCTGCAGGTAGGCGCGTTCGTCCATGCAGGCCAGTGCCGGATGTGCGTCGAGCATGGTTTCGAGCAGCGTCGTGCCGGAACGCGGGAAGCCGACGACGAAGATGGGGCTGGCCGCCGCGTCGGGAGCTGCAGGATCGGGCGTCCATGCCGCGCGCTGCGCGTCGAGGCGCTGCCGTGCACCCGCGAGCGGCGGCGCGTCGAAGAGTTTCGGCGCGCGCCGGCGCAGCAGCGTGCAGCGCGCGGCGTGTGCGCGTTCGAGCGCCTGCATCGCGCCGGCAGGATCGCCGTCGCGGTCGCAGGCGCGGGCGTCGGCGTCGTAGAGGCCGACCAGCTTTTCCAGATCGCCGGAGACATGCACGCTCT
>CAMLLF010000319.1 GCA_946480705.1 uncultured Lysobacteraceae bacterium
CAGCGCGAACGCGTCGGGCACGGCGATGAGTACCAGCAGCGCGGCGACCGCGAGCGGCAGTCCGCCCGGCACGAGTCCGAACGCCGTGAGCACGCCCGCGATCGCGCAGGCGACGAGCGCGGCGACCAGGGCCGGCGCGGGTCTCATCGACGCGGCGCTTCCACTTTGGTCAGCAGCGCTTCGAGCACGTCGTCGATGCGGCGGCCCTCGATCTGCATTTCCGGCGCAAGGCTCACGCGGTGGCGCAGCGCGGGCTTCGCGACACTGCGCACGTCATCGGGCGTGACGAAGTCGCGGCCGTCGATCACGGCCTGCGCGCGCGCCGCGCGCACGAGCGCGAGACTGCCGCGCGGTCCTGCGCCCATGCTCAGGCCCGGCCATTCGCGCGTCGCGCGCGTGATGCGCACGGCGTAGTCGAGCACGACCGGGTCGATGCCGACGAGCGCCGTGCCGAGCTGCATCGCGACGATGTCTTCGGGCTTGGCGACCGGGCGCACGCGCGACAGGTCGAAGTCGCTCGCGCTGCGGCCGTGGCTGACCGCATCGACCATGCGCACTTCGTCCGCGTGCTCGGGATAGTTCATGAGGATCTTGATCAGGAACCGGTCGAGCTGCGCCTCGGGCAGCGGATAGGTGCCTTCCTGTTCGATCGGATTCTGCGTTGCGACCGCGAGGAACGGCGGCGACAGCGCGAAGCTGCGCGACTCGATCGTGACCTGCTGTTCCTGCATGACTTCGAGCAGCGCGGCCTGGGTCTTGGCCGGCGCGCGGTTGATTTCGTCGGCGAGCAGCAGGTTCGTGAACACCGGCCCGCGGCGGATCTTGAAGCTCTCGGTCTTCGGATCGTAGAACGCATGGCCGAGGATGTCGCTCGGCATCAGGTCGGGCGTGAACTGCACGCGCGCGAAGTTGCATTCGAGCGCCGTGGCGAGCGCGCGCACGAGCAGGGTCTTGCCGAGACCTGGCACGCCTTCGAGCAGCACGTGGCCGCCGGCGAGCAGCGCGATCAGCAATTGATCGAGCACTTCGGTCTGGCCGACGAAGGCCTGCGCGATCTGGCGGCGAATCGCGTCGGTGCGTTCGACCAGGGCTGTGCCGGTGATGGCCACGCGGACTTCTGAGTTCATATCACGGCTCGCAATTGCATGAGGGTTCGGATGGCGGCGAGGAAGTGTTCGGGACGGGCGAGTTCCTGCGGCTGCAACGCCTGGCGCACGCGCGCCGCGGGAATCTGGTGACGCTCCGACAGGGTCTGCACGAGCGGATCGAGCGCGAGCGCCGCGGCGACCGGATCGCGCCGGCGCAGGCGCGCGCGGAACGCGCGCAGCACCGCCGCATGCAGCGCGGCGCCGCGATGACGCGCGAACGCGAACTCGCCGGCGGCCTGCACGTGCGCGAACAGCGCACGCTGATGCGGCGACGCCAGCGGCAGCACCGGCCCGAGGCGCTGGCTGCGCGCCCAGAGCCAGCCGAACAGCGCGAGCAGCAGCGGCAGCAGCACGTACCACGCATGTTTCACGAGCAGCACGTGCCACGGCGGCGTGTCGGTCGCGTAGATCAGGAACGCGCGACCTTCGCCGAGCACGCGGCCGAGCAGCTGCCAGGTCAGCGCGGCGTTGCCGCCGTGGCGCAGTTCGTCGTTGTGCAGGAAATCGAAATCGGCGGCGATGACGACGCTGCCTTCGCCCCAGAGGTAGCGGCCGAACAGGTAGCCCTGTCCG
Source organism: uncultured Lysobacteraceae bacterium (assembly GCA_946480705.1). The sequence continues at coordinate 1,722 of CAMLLF010000319.1, forward strand.
CTGTTGCCCCATAGCCACTCGAAGGCGCTTTCGTATTCCTCCTCGGGCTTGAAGCGGTACTGGCTGCAGAACAGGCCGGCCGTGTCGTCCTTGTCGGCGCTGTCGCGCGCTTCGCGCGCCGCGCGGGCGGCAGTGAAGGCATTCGTCGGCGCTTCGCGCGCGGCGCCGCGCTCGCTCCAGGTCAGGCAGCCGAATTCCTCGGCGACGGTCACGGCCAGCCGTTCGAGCAGCTCGCCCGGCCGACCCTCGGCGCCGTGCGGCAGGCGCAGCGCAAGATGCCCGCCGTTCTCGACCCAGTCGAGCAGCTCGCTGACCTGCGCCGCCGTCAGGTTGCGCACGTCGATGTCGAGCAGCAGCAGATCCTTCGGCGCGAGCGTCATCGCCGCGAGATCGAGATTCGCGCGCGCCGTGGTGTCGATGTCGCGCGCCTGCAGCGTCTTCTTCAGCGCGAGCAGCGGGTTGTAGCGCGCCTCGCCGCGCGGCGGCAGGTCGATCTCGCGTTCGACGCGCTCGAACGTGGTCAGGAACCACGCGACGATGAGGCCGAGCAGCACGATCGACACGGCGCCGATGATGAGATTGCGCTGCTTCATGCGGTTGCGCTCCGCGCGCCGGACCAGGCGCCGAGCAGGCTTTCGACATCGGCGGCACTCGGCAGGCGTTGCGCGTAGGCGGCCGCCTGCCAGCAGCGCACGATGCGCGCGAACAGCTGCGCGTAGTCGGCATCGCTCAATCGGCGCGAGCGCTTGAGGCATTCGGCCTCGGTCGCACCGGGCGGCAGCGACGTGCCGAGCGCCGCATCCAGGCGCAGCACGGCCGCGCGATACAACAGGGCGAGCGCGGCACGCTGCTGGCCCTGGCGCCACAGGGCGCGCACCGCACCGGGCACGTCGTCGGGCACGTCCTCGGGAATCGCGATGTCGTGCACGGCCAGCGCATCGGGCGTGCGCTCGCGCTCGAAGCGCTCGCTGATCCACGGCAGCCAGACGCGGTGATAGCGCATGAGCAGCGCCACGAGCAGCGCGAGCAGGATCCAGAGCATGTTCTCGGCAATGAACGCGAGCACGCCGCCGAACGCTTCGAACCACTGCTGCACCGGCGTCTTCGGCGCATTGAAATCGCGTTCCTTGCGCGTCTTGTCGCGCGGCTCCCAGACGTATTCCTTCGTCGTCGGATTGAGATCGTCGTCCTCGTAGGCTTTCTTCACCGAGGCGTCGAAGCCGCCGTCGTCGACGTACTGGCCGGCGAACACGCGGCGCAGGCTCTGCGGCGGCGTGTCGGCCGGGATTTCGGCAACCGATTCGGCGGCGATGCCGCCGACGCCATCGACGGACCCGGTGGTGACACTTGCCGCGGCAGCGGGTTCGACGGCTGCACCGCCTGCGTCTACGGGTTCGTCGGCACGCGCCGTTGCGGTCAGCAGCAGCACGCCGAAGACGAACGGCAGCAGCGCCGCGGCGGTGCCGGCAAGGCGCGCGGCAAGCCGGCGGAACGCGAGTTCCACGTCCCAGGCTTCGAGCTGCGTGCGGCGATTCAGATACAGCCCGAAGCCCGCGCCGACATAGAACGGCTCGATCAGGCTCATCGACAGCCACGCGACGAAATTCGCGAGCACCTGCGCCCAGAGCGGCGGGTTCTCGAACAGCACGCTCCAGAACTGCTGCGCGGCATCGGTGAAGAATTCGACCGGCACGAACATCAGCGCGAGCAGGAACACCGCGATCGACAGGAACGCGTCCATGTTCGCGGCAATCAGCGTCGTCAGCATGCTCGTGCCGCTCGCCGCGCGCTGCAGTACGCGCACGCGCTCGCCGCGGCGCTTGCCGGTGAGCCCTTCAAGCAGGTCGACCGGCATCAAGAGCGAACGCGACGGATGCAGGCGGCGCCAGGTCAGCCAGCCGAGCATCGGACGCCAGCCCCAGTTCCGCTGCGCGCGCACGGTGTCGCGCACGCTCGGCGTCGCGCCGAACACGGCGCGCGACAGCACGAACAGCGGTATGCGGTCGAACACGGGCTTCAGCCACCACATCAGCAGCGATGCGAGCCAGACCATGTCGATCAGCGCGGCGCCGAGGTTCAGCAGCGCGAACACCGGCAGCGTCACGACGACCCAGCTCGCCCAGACCGTGCGCGCATGACGCCGCGCGAGCGCGACGCCGAGATCGGTCGCTTCCCAGGACGAGCGCTGGCGCAGCGCGACGGTCAGTCCTTCAAGGCGCATGCACCGCCCCGCGCCCGCCGCGCCACAACCACAGCAGGATCAGCACCCAGAGCAGCCCGCCGACGCCGAACTTCACGACGTCGGGCATCCAGCCGATCGACGACCAGAACGCCTCGACGAACGCGGCGAACACGAGCATGCCGAAGATGCCGAGCGCGAGCTTGGCCATGTCCACGCCGGCCTCGACGAACGCCCGGCCGCGGCTGCGGCGTCCCGGCGCGATCATGGCCATGCCGAGCTGCAGGCCGGCGCCGCCGGAGATCACGATCGCGAGCAGTTCGGGCGCGGAGTGTCCGGCGACGAAGCGCCAGAACGGCCCGCCGTAGCCGATCGCGGTCAGGTGCCCGGCGACCCCGCCGAGAAACAGGCCGTTGAACAGCAGCACGTAGACCGAACCGATGCAGGCGAAGAAGCCGGCCGCGATCGTGCGGAATCCGATGCTCACATTGTTCAGAATGTAGAAACCGAACATCTTGATGTCGCTGCCGCTCTCGCGGCCGAGCTTCGCGCTGGCCTTGGCCGGGTCGTACATCGCCTCGAAGCGCGCGAGGTCCTCGACATCGAACAGCGAATGCGCGAGCTCGGGCCGGAACTGCAGCGCGACGATGACGCCGATGAAGCTGCCGAAGAACAGCAGCGCGGCGATGCCCATCGCGCGTCCGTGCCGGCGCACGAGGCGCGGAAAGTCGGCGGCGAAGAAGTGGATCGCCGCATGCCAGCGCGGCGGCTGCGGCCGGTACAGCACGAGGTGGCCGCGGTGCACGAGGTCCTGCAGGCGGTCGATCAGCAGCACGCTGTAGCCGCGGCGCTGCGCGAGCGCCAGATGCTGGCAGACGCGCCGGTAGGCGCCCGGGAAATCGAGATCGCCGAACACGCCTTCGGCGTCGAGCGCGCGCTGCTTCACGCGGGGGCGGGCCCGCGCGAGCAGCCAGGCGTCGAGCGCCCGCCATTCCGCGTCGTGCCGCGCCTGGAAGACGTCCTGCTTCATTGCTGCCGTCCGAGAAAGCCGGCGGCCATGCCGAGCAGCCGCTGCACGGCCACGGCACCGCGGGCTTGGGTGAGCTGCGGCAGCAGGTTCGCGAGTTCCTGCTGGCGTTCCGGCGTGAGCTGCCGCGTGCGTTCGGCGAACGCGACGATCGCGCCCTGGTCGGCCGCGCGCAGCGGCAGCGGGGACAGCACGGCGGGCACGTCCGGCGCGGAACTGTGGCCGTGCGGGTTGTCGACATGGACGACCAGGGTGTTCGCGACCATGTCGCCGAAGCGGCGGCTGTGGCGGTCGATCAGGCCGGCGACGAGTCCGAACGCATAGAGCATCGGCAGCATGTCGACGCTGCGCATGAGATTGCGCACGATCGACGGCACCCAGCCGACCGGCGTGCCGTTCGCGTTGACGACGCGCAGGCCGAGCGCGCGCTTGCCCGGCGTCTGGCCGTCGTTGAGCACTTCGAACAGCACCG
>CAMLLF010000320.1 GCA_946480705.1 uncultured Lysobacteraceae bacterium
CGCTGCTGCGCAGCGCTCGCTGCCATCCCGGCGACACCCGGCTGCAACGTGCGGTCGTTATATGTCCCGGTTTTTGCGCCAGCGGGCGCTTTTGGGAGGTCACTATGCGTAAGACGCGGAGTGGGGCGGGGGCCCTTGCCGCGGCGTTCGGCATCTTGTCGGGCGTCGCACTGAGCAGCACGGCTTACGCCGTCAGTCCGGATCACCACGAATTCGAAGCGACGCTCGAAGCGCCGTATCGCGGCGAACGCGGCGACGCGCGCGAGTTCGTCCTGCATTTCGCGTTTCCCGATGCGACCGACCCGGCCACGGTGGCCTGGCGTCTGGCGATCGAGGACGAAAACGGCGCGCCGGTGCAGTCGTGGTACGGCGAAGCGCCATTCTACGGCAAGCCCATCGACGTCCGCGTGGCCTGGGACGGCCGCGACGCCGTGCGCCGCGCGCTCGCGAGCGGCCACTATCGCGTGCGGCTGACCGCGGCGACCGGCGAGCCGCTGCTGCTGCGCACGCGCGAAGGCGACCTCGGGCAGCGCGTCGAGCAGGCACTGGCCGCGGCCGGTCACGCGATCGCGCAGACCTGGGACATCGAGGTCGGCGCTCCGCAGAAACCCGTGATGCCCGCGTTCGCGGGACTCGCGGTCGGCGCGGCCGGCGAAGCGCAGCACAAGAGCGCGCCGGCCACCGGCTCGCTGCCGTATACGGTGTATTTCGGCAACCTGCACAGCCAGACCAACGATTCCGACGGCGGCGGCGCGATCGGCTCGTGCACGTCGTCGCAGGCCGCGCAGAGCGGCGCGTTCGGACCGTCGGCCGCGTTTCCGTATGCGCGCGACCGCGGTCTCGATTTCCTGATGACCTCCGAGCACAACCACTATTTCGACGGTTCGTCCTCGACCAACACCTCGGCGAGTCCGACGACCGCACGCAACCGCTATGCCGCGGGGCGCACCGCGGCGAGCAGCTTCAACACGGGCAACCCCGGCTTCCTCGCGCTCTACGGCATGGAGTGGGGCGTGATCTCCGGCGGTGGCCATCTCAACATCATCAACGGCAACCTGCTCGCGAACTGGGAAACGAACAGCTCCGGCCAGCTGATCGGCGACGTCAATACGCCGAAAAGCAACTATGCGTCGCTGTATACGACGATGAAAAGTCGCGGCTGGGTCGGCCAGTTCAATCATCCGGACACCAGCGACCAGTTTCCGGTCAGCGGCACGGTCATGGGCTACAGCGCCGACGGCGACGAAGTCATGGTTGCCGCGGAAATCCTGAATACCTCGGCGTTCTCGGCCAACACGACCGAAACCGAAACCGGCCGCAGCACCTACGAAAGTGCGTTCAACAAGCTGCTCGAACGCGGTTTCCACATCGCGCCGACGAGCAACCAGGACAATCACTGCGCAAACTGGGGTGCGTCGTACACGAACCGCACCGGCGTGCTGCTGCCGACCGGCACGGCGCTGACCGAAGCGAACTTCGTCGCCGCGCTGAAGGCGCGCCGCGTGTTCGCGACCATGGACAAGAACTCGCAGCTGATCCTGACCGCGAACGGCCGCGTCATGGGCGAACGCTTCACGAACAGCGGCGCGCTGAACCTCGTGGCCAATTTTTCCAACAGTGCCGGCCGCACCGCGTCGCAGGTGCGCATCTATGAAGGCGTGCCGGGCCGCAACGGCACGGTCACGCAGCTCGCGACGACCGCGAACGTCACGATCACGCCGTCCACCGGCGCGCATTTCTACTACGCCAAGGTCACGCAGGACGACGGCAAGATCCTCTGGTCAGCGCCGGTCTGGGTCACGCAGGGCGCGGGCGGCGGCGACACGACGCCGCCGACGGTGTCGGCCTCGGTCAGCGGCAGCAGCGGCTCGATCAGCCTCACCGCGAACGCCTCGGACAACGTCGGCGTCACGCGTGTCGATTTCCTCGTCGACGGCACGCTCAAGGGCAGCGACAGCAGTTCGCCGTATGCGCTGAGCCTCGATTCGACGACGCTGTCCAACGGCACGCACAGCCTCGTCGCGCGTGCGTTCGACGCGGCTGGCAACAGCCGTGATTCCACGGCCGTTTCCTTCAGCGTGAGCAACGGCGGCACGACGCCGGTCGAGCGCATCGTCAACGGCGGCTTCGAGTCGGGCAGCAGTTCCTGGACCGCAACCTCGGGCGTGATCACGAGCGACTCGGGCGTCTCGGCGCACGGCGGCAGCTGGAAGGCGTGGCTCAACGGCTACGGCAGCGCGCACACCGACACGGTCTATCAGTCGGTCGCGATTCCGTCGACGGCGGCCCAGGCGACGCTGACGTTCTGGCTCGACGTGACGACCGACGAGACCACGACGACGCAGGCGTGGGACACGCTGACGGTCGAGCTGCGCGATACGAGCAACGCGCTGATCACGACGCTCGCCACCTATTCGAACCTCAACGCCCCGGGCGGCTATTCGCAGAAGTCGTTCAACGTCGCGGCGTACAAGGGCCGCACCGTGCGCGTGTACTTCAAGGGCGTCGAAGGCTCGCAGGTCGCGACGTCGTTCATCGTCGACGACGTGAGTCTCGTCACGCAGTAAAGCGGGAATTGGGAATCGTAAGAACGGAGCGAACGGCTGATCCCGCAGCGGGCAGGTCTTCGCTCCACGATTGCCGATTCACGACTGCCGATTCCCGATTCCCGGCCTTCAAGGCACCCAATTCGCCGCCTCGGCGCGCTGCTGCGCGCTGAGGTCGGCGCCGATGCGGTTGAGCAGCGCCTGCGCGAGCGGCGACTGCTGCGCGGCGGGGTTGGCGCGCAGATAGACGTTGAGCCAGCGATACGCCTGCAGCGGATCGTTGCCGATCGCCGCGACGAGCGGTCGTGATGCATTGCCGCCGCCGTCGAGTTCGCGCGGCCTGTCGATCGCGTAGGCGATACCGAGCGCGAGCGCCGCTTCGGCGTCGCCGCGCACCGCGCGTTCGTAGACCATCGCCGGCGCGCGCCGCGCCCAGTCGATCGCCTGCTCGGTATCGCGGCTGTAGCCCGCCGCGAACGGCGGATCGTTGATGAATTTCCAGAAATCCTTGTCCGTGCCCAGGCGCGCGGCGAGCTCGCCGAACGCATAGCGCACCTGCGGCGGCTGCGGCACGTAGCCGCGGCATTCGTCGAGCAGCCGCTGCTGCGCGCTGGCGAGCGCGCTGCTGCGCTGCGCGTCGTCGTCGATCTGTGCGGCGGCGGTGACCTCGGTCGAGACGCCCGACAGGCGCGAGCGGCCCGAGCGCGCCGCGCGTGCGAATCCCGGCGTCGGCAGGGTCGCGCCGGCGTCCGGCGTGAACGGCATCATCGCGTAGCAGCGCGCATCGCGTTCCAGCCATTCGGCGGCCGCGGCGGCGTCGCCGCGCTCGGCGCGCTGGCGCAGTTCGTCGAGCAGCGACACCCCGCTTTTCTGCGCCGGCGGCAGCGGCGGCGTTGGCAGTCCCGCGGCGCGCGCGAGCAGCGGATGCGCCGTGCCCGACGTGCTCGCACGCACGCGCGGCGTGCGTGGCGCCGAGGTGTTCTGCGCGGCGGTCGATTCCGGTGCGTCGTCCGATGTCGTTACCGACACGGGCGCCGCCGTCGAGGTCTCCGTCGGATAGCGCGTGAATCCATAGCCGCAGGCGAGACCGAGCGCGGCGGCGATCAGGGCGGGCAGTCGGCGCATCAGCGGCTCCCGGCGCGGCGGATGTTGCCGCACAACGAATTGTCGGGCGTCGGTCCGGAAACCGGCGGCTGGAAACGGATGCGCGATCGCGCCGCGGCGGCCCAGGCGTCGGCGCGCGCGACCTGTTCGGCGTTCAGCCGCGCGGCGTGGCTGCGCACGATCTCGGACCAGCGCGCGGACTGGTCCGCCGACAAGGTCTGCTGCGCGATCACCGCATAGGCGTAGGCCCAGTACGGATTGTCGCCGAGGCGTTCGCTCCACGGGCGCGCGTCGCGCGGCGCCCAGGCCGAATACATGTTCGACAGCACGGCCGCGGCTTCGGGCAGGCCGCCTTCGAACGCCTGACGTACCAGCGCCGGCGATTCCGCATTCCAGCGCTCGGCCCAGTCGACCCACTCCGGCGACAGCACATCGCGATTCCATTCGTTCGGCGCGATCGCGTAGCAGAGCTGTGCCTCGGCATCGCCGGCGAGCGCCGCCTCGCGTATCCATTCGGAACTTTTAGCCAATGTTTCCGGCTTCACGCCTTCGCAGCGTGCCTGTGCGGCGACCGCGTTCTCGAGAAAACGTTCGGCTGCGTTGAGGCGCCGGTCGGCGAATTCGGGACTGTTGACGTCGACGCCTTCGCCGCGCGGACCGGCGCCCGGCCCCGGACCGGGCATGCGGTCGGGGCCGCCTCGACCACGGCCGCCGCGACCGCCGCGCTCGGAGCGATCGAGCAGGCGTTCGGCCATGTCGAGCTGGCGATCGCGCGTCGCGCATTCGTAGAGATCGTCGGCGAGCCGGCGCGCCGCGGCGCCGTCGCCTTCGGCCGCGCGTTTCGCAAGTTCGTCGTAGTACAGCGTGATCGGCTGATCGCGCGGCGGCAGTGGCGCGGCGGGCGGCGCAGCGGTGCGCGGTTCAGCCGGAACTGCCGCGGCCGCGGCGGATCCCTTCTCGGGCACGCTCGCGGCGCTGCTGCGTTCGTCAGCAGTCCCGACGCCGCCGCTTGCCGGCGTCTCCGGCGTGGCGGACGTCCAGCGCGCGATCGCGTGGCCTGCGGCGAGCCCGCCGATGAAGCACGCTGCGATCACTGCCGTCATGCCGCGTCCGTTCGCTGTTGCCATCGTCAGGGTCCATGTCCGTTGCCGGTCGATCATGCCAAGCCGCACCAACGCAGACGAGACCTGCCGGGAATGCATTCAGTTCCGCGACCGGGTCGCGAACTGCAGCTCGCGATCGATCGCCGCGCGATCGCCAGGATCGAGCCGAGCAGCGAGCTGCGCCAGAGCATGACGCGCGAGCGGCGCCTGCGAGCCCTCCGGCGCGAGCTGCAGATAGCGAGCGAGCCAGCGATACGACTGCGCTGCATCGTTGTCGAGCGCCCCGTACGACAGGAAGTAGTCGGCCACGTCGACGGGCACGTCGTCCGTATCGAGCGCATAAGCCAGGCCGAGGGCCAGCGCCGATTCCGCATCGCCGCGCATCGCGCGTTCCCGCAGCAGGGCCCGGCACCCTGCCGCGACCACTCGCGCATGCGCGCGAGCTGAGCCGCGTCGCCGCCGTCACGTAGATCGCGGCGACCGGCACGTCGGCTGGCGGCAGCGGCCGCGCCGCAAACGATTGCGTGGCCTTGCCGGCGGTGCCCGCCGGCTCGCGCGCTTCGGCCGCATCGCTGCGTGCGACGACGACAGCCGCCGAAACCGTCGGAGCGGGGGCGAACGCGGTGCCGACGACGGCGCGTGC
>CAMLLF010000321.1 GCA_946480705.1 uncultured Lysobacteraceae bacterium
TCATACGCGGCCCAGCCCGTGAGCCACTGTGCGCCGTAGCCGAGCTGTTGCGCGCCGAGCAGCAGGTTGTAGGCGACGCAGCCGGCGGCAAGCAGTTGTTCCTGCGCGGGCACCTTGGAGTTCGCCTCGTCGATGCGAGCGATTACCGTGACGATCAGCGGCGCGAAATTGAAGCGCTCGCGATCCTTGTCGACGACGGCCGGCGCGACTTCCGGATTGTTTGCGAGCGTCGTGCGTGCGAGCAGCTCGCCGAGACGCCGGCGCGCGTCGCCGCGGATCAGCAGGAAACGCCAGGGAACGAGCTTGCCGTGGTCGGGCGCGCGCGACGCCGCCTGGAGCAGCGACTGCAGTTCGGACGGAGACGGCCCGGGTTCGCCGAGCTGGCGCGACGGGACGGAGCGGCGATCGTTGAGCAGATTCAGCGCGGACACGAATACCTCGACGGCGAGAAACGGAAGCGGACGATGGCGGCGGAATCTCCGGGGCGCGGCGACGGTCGCGCCGGAGCAGCGTCGGAATTTCCGCGCGCGGCGCGAAGCGGCATGCGATAGACGCAGCACCGCGTCGTCCCGCCGGAATCGCGCATAGGGAGATTCGCCATAAGATTGCGCGAGTCTAGCAAGGCCGCTTACCACGGATACATTCATGGGCTAGGATGCCCGGGCTTGGTCCCGGGGAGTGCCACATGGCGGTGAATGTCGCGGTAGTGCGCGAGACGAGTTCCAATGAGCGACGGGTCGCGCTGACCCCTGAAGTCGCGAAGAAGCTCAAGGGCAAGGGGGCGACGGTGCTCGTGCAGAGCGGCGCCGGCCAGCCGGCCAGTTTCCCGGATGCGTCGTACAAGGATGCCGATGTCGTCGCCGACGCCGCCGCGACGCTGTCGCGCGCCGACGTGCTGTTCAAGGTGCAGCCGCCGACGCTCGAGGAAATCGCTCAGCTGCGCGAAGGCAGCGTCGTCGTGAGCCTGCTGCAGCCGCACCTCGCGCCCGAACGCACGCGCGCGCTGCGCGACCGGAAGATCACCGCGTTCGCGATGGAGCTGCTGCCGCGCACGACGCGCGCGCAGGCGATGGACGTGCTGTCGTCGCAGGCCGGCGTGGCCGGCTACAAGGCCGTGCTGATCGCCGCCGAAGCGTCGCCGAAGTTCTTCCCGATGCTGACGACCGCCGCCGGCACGATCCGGCCATCGAAGGTGCTCGTCGTCGGTGCCGGCGTCGCGGGCCTGCAGGCGATCGCGACGGCGCGCCGCCTCGGCGCGCAGGTCGAAGGCTTCGACGTGCGTCCCGAAACCAAGGAACAGATCGAATCGCTGGGCGCGAAATTCCTCGATCTCGGCGTCAGCGCCGCGGGCAGCGGCGGCTACGCGCGCGAGCTCACGGCCGAGGAGCGCGAACAGCAGCAGAAGGCGCTCGCCGAGCATCTCAAGGGCATCGACGTCGTCGTGACGACGGCCGCGGTGCCGGGCCGGAAGGCGCCCCGCATCATCACGGCGGGCATGGTGGAGGGCATGAAGCCCGGCGCCGTGATCGTCGACATCGCGGCGGAAACCGGCGGCAACGTCGAAGGCTCCGAGGCCGGCAAGACGATAACGACGGCCAACGGCGTGACCGTCATCGGCCCGGTCAATCTCGCGGCGAGCGCGCCGATCCATGCGAGCGAGATGTACTCGCGCAATCTCTTCAACTTCATCGAACTCAGTCTCAAGGACGGCGCGCTGACGCTCGACTGGGACGACGAACTCATCGCCAAGACCTGCCTCACTCATGCCGGGGAAATCCGGCACGAGCCGACGCGTCAGGCGGTCGACGGCGCATGACGCGCACCGCCGGCCAGGACGTCGCCGGCGAGTGCCGGGACCACGAGCTACGCGCATCCGGGGAATCGACATGATCAGCGGTGAAATCGCCCTCTATCTCTTCATGCTGGCCGCGTTCACCGGCCACGAAATCATCAGCCGCGTGCCGGTGATCCTGCACACGCCGCTGATGTCGGGCTCCAATTTCGTGCACGGCATCGTGCTCGTCGGCGCGATGATCACGCTCGGCGAAGCGACGACGCTGACCCAGCAGGTCATCGGCTTCGTCGGCGTGTTCCTCGGCGCCGGCAACGCGGCCGGCGGCTACGTCGTGACCGAGCGCATGCTGGAAATGTTCAAGTCGAGCAAGAAGGAAGGAGCGAAGTAATGGACAAGGCGACGCTGCTGCACTACGTCGTACAGGCCAGCTATTTCGCGGCCGCCGTGCTGTTCATCATGGGCATCAAGCGCATGTCGTCGCCGGTGACCGCGCGCAGCGGCATCCAGTGGGCCGGCATCGGCATGCTGGTCGCGACGGTCGCGACGTTCTTCCACGGCAACGTGCTCGGCGCCGCGCTCGGCACGGGCCTCGCGCCGCACACGATGACGAACGTGCTGCTGATGGTGCTCGCGATCGGCGTGAGCACCGTGTTCGCGTGGGTCTCGGGCAAGAAGGTCGCGATGACCGACATGCCGCAGATGGTCGCGCTCTACAACGGCATGGGCGGCGGTTCGGCCGCGGCCATCGGCGCGGCCGCGCTGATCGGCGCGGCGACCGGCAGCAATCATCACGTGCTCAGTACCGCGCAGATCGCGCTCGCCGTGATCGGCGCACTGATCGGATCGATCTCGTTCACCGGTTCGCTGATCGCGTTCGCGAAATTGCAGGGCTGGATGGACAAGACCTTCCGCTTCGGCGGCCAGCAGGTCGTCAACGGCCTGTTCTTCCTGGCCGCGGTCGGTCTCGGCGCGGCGCTGCTGTTCAAGCTCGATACCACGATCGTCGTCGCGTTCTTCGCCGTGTCGCTGCTGTTCGGCGTGCTCATGACGCTGCCGATCGGCGGCGCCGACATGCCGGTCGTGATTTCGCTGTACAACGCGTTCACGGGTCTTGCGGTGGCGTTCGAAGGCTACGTGCAGGGCAATGTGGCGCTGATCATCGCGGGTACCGTCGTCGGCGCGGCGGGTACGCTGCTGACGCGCCTCATGGCCAAGGCCATGAACCGCTCGATCAGCAACGTGCTGTTCTCGAACTTCGGCGGCGGCGGGGGAGGAGCCAGCGAGATCGCCGGCTCGCAGAAGCCGATCGAGGCGGCCGACGCGGCGTCGCTGCTGTACATGGCCGAGAAGATCATCATCGTGCCGGGCTACGGCATGGCCGTCGCGCAGGCGCAGCACAAGATCTGGGAACTGTCGCAGCAGCTGATCAAGCGCGACAAGACGGTGAAGTTCGCGATCCATCCGGTCGCCGGCCGCATGCCCGGACACATGAACGTGCTGCTCGCCGAAGCCGGCGTGCCGTACGACCTGATCGCCGACATGGACGATATCAACCCGGAGTTCGGCACCTGCGATGTCGCGATCGTGATTGGCGCGAACGACGTGGTGAATCCGGTCGCGAAGACCGACAAGTCGTCGCCGATCTACGGCATGCCGATTCTCGACGTCATCAACGCGCGCCAGGTCATCGTGATCAAGCGCGGCAAGGGCGCGGGTTTCGCCGGCATCGAGAACGCGCTGTTCTATGCCGACAACTGCCGCATGCTCTATGCCGACGGCCAGGAAGCCGCGAATCGCCTGATCGCCGAACTCAAGGGCATCGATTCGGGCGGCGGGCACTAGTGTCCCGTTCCGTAAATACGGTGGAAAAATTCCGGGTGGATTTCGTCGCGAGACCAAGCGCGCCGAGGCGCCACGGCAACGAGGTGCAACGACGTATCGCGGCGAAAGACGCCGCGGAACTGTTCGACAGTTATTTCCGGAGCAGCAGACTAGACGCCGGCGTCCGCGTGATCCGGACGGAGGTCGGCGCCACGCCTTTCGCCGGTTCTAGACCGCAACACCCGAGCGCTCGTCGGCCTTGATCGCCGCAGGGTCGTCTGCGACGGCGACACTGCTGACGAGCGACAGGATCGCATTCGTCACTGGCACGCCGTTATGCAGGCGCAAGCCCTGCGCGGTGGTTTCGATGTCGCGCATGAACCGGGACATGAGCGCGCGATAGTCGGCCCAGCCGTTCTCGCTTTCGCCGTGCAAGGCCCAGAGCGCGCGCCACTCGCGGCCGAGACCGCTGGCCAGCTGATGCAATTGGCCGATACGCGGGTCGGGGCGGGTTTCGTCGAGGATGAAGGTCAACTGCTCGCGGAGTTCCCACGGCGTCATCACGGTCGGTACGTTGGTCGACTCGATGCGCAGGACCGGCCGGGTCGAGCCCGGAGCGATACGTGTGGGCGTCCACGCTGCCGGATGGCCCGGTACGCGGCTGCGCGATACGAGCTGCCAGAACTCGGCGCCACCGACGGTATCGGCAACGAGGTGGATGCGTGCCCGCTCCGCCGAGTTGACGACCTTGTGCGTGCTCCAGGTATCGAAGATCCAGCATTCGCCGGCGGCCATGTGGACCTGCTGGCTGCCGCAGTAGAAGGTGACTTCAGGCTGCGTGACGATGGGTACGTGTACGCGGATGTGATCGCGCCAGTAGTAGTCGATATCGACATGCGGCGTGACCTCGGCCTGTCCGGAGAGCCGCATCAGCCGCGAGCGGCCGAATACTGCACCCAGCGAACCCAGCACTTCGCGCAGGTAGGGAAGTTTTTCGAGGTGCGGCGTCGGCTGCATGCGCCCGCGGACATCGTCGTTGCCGGGATCGCCGTTCGTGGCGATCAGCGGCAGTGCGGAATTGCCCGGAAAGCCCTGCGGATGCGGACGCCAGACCGATTCGCCGAGCGCGCCGATTTCGGCAGCGAGTGCATTGGCGTCAAAGCTCAGCGGCAACTGGAGGAACGGATACTGGAGTTTCATGGCTGAGGCGTGGCGAAGGACCGGGCGGATGAGGAATGTTCGGCTGCAGGCGGGCGAAGCGCGTCAGGCGTAACCGAACTGTTCGACGTAAGGAGCGAGCGTGACCTTGGCCGGTTCCAGCCAGCGGGAATAGTGCAGCCAGCGTCCGACGCCTTTGCGATTCACGGGCTCGACGACTTGATGGTAGCTCGGTGTTGCGATGTAGCCGCGGCGCGCGGCGTGTTCGTGGAACGCAACCATCGCCGACGACCACTCGATACCGAGGAATTCGCAGAGGCGCCGCGAAAACGCTTCGACATCGTCGACAACATCTTCCAGGCGCGTCTGGAGCAGGTCGATCTTCAGGACACGCGTCCAGGCGTTCCAGGCATCGAACGCCACGGCGTAACCCTGTGCCGTCGACTCGATGCGTTCGCACATGCGGACATAAGCCGGAGCCCGGAAGATCTGCATGTAGTTGCTGAGCACGACGTCACGCGGGTCGCGCACCGCCAGAACGATCTTCGCAGTGGGGAACAGGCGGTGGATCAGTGCCAGACGCGTCATGTTCAGCGGATTCTTGTCGACGAGAC
>CAMLLF010000322.1 GCA_946480705.1 uncultured Lysobacteraceae bacterium
GCTTCAAGGCGCAGCATCCGGACGTGCCGACGAAGTCGGGCATCATGCTCGGCCTCGGCGAGACCTTCGAGCAGGTCGAAGGTGCGTTGAACGATTTGCGCGCGCACGATGTCGACATGGTGACCATCGGTCAATACCTGCAACCCACGCCGCACCACCATCCGGTAATCCGTTACTGGACGCCGGCGGAGTTCAAGGCGCTGGAAGAACTGGGCTATCGCCTGGGCTTCCAGCACGTGGCTTCCGGGCCGATGGTGCGTTCGTCCTATCATGCGGACGAAATGGCGCACGCCGCCGGCATTGTTCAGACCGCTTAGGCAAGATCGAGTTTCGTTGGAGACACACATGCGCAAGACCCTGATCGTTCTCGCCCTCCTGGCCTCCGGCTTCGTCGCGGCCAAGCCGACCGGTCAGTCCGGTCCGCTGCTCAAGCCCGTCGAAGACCAGGCCGAGGCGGCCATCTGGGCTTCGCGCTTCCTGACGCGCTTCCACTACAAGGCCGTGCCGCTCGACGACGCGATGTCGGCCAAGATGTTCGACGCGTACTTCGAGTCGCTCGACGGCGAGAAGCTGTTTTTCCTGAAGTCCGACGTCGACCGCTTCAGCGCGGCGCGCGAACAGCTCGACGACGCGATCTTCAACAAAGACCTCACGATGCCGTTCGCGGTGTTCAATCTTTATCTGCAGCGCGTCGCCGAACGCACGGCGTATTCGCGCAAGCTGCTGGAAAAGCCGTTCGATTTCAGTGCGCCGGAAACCTATGTGTTCGACCGCGAGCACGCAGCCTGGCCGGCGAATACGGCCGAGCTCGACGATCTCTGGCGCAAGCGCGTGAAGAACGACGTGCTGCGCCTGAAGCTCGCCGGCAAGAAGGACGACGAGATCCGCAAGACGCTCGACAAGCGCTACGCCGGCTTCGCCGACCGCGTCGCGCAGATCAACAGCGAAGACGTCTTCCAGACCTTCATGAACGCGTACGCGACCTCGATCGAGCCGCACACGAACTACCTCGGCCCGCGCGCGAGCGAGAACTTCGACATCTCGATGAAGCTGTCGCTCGAGGGCATCGGCGCGGTGCTGCAGCGCGAAGACGAATACACCGCGATCCGCGAGATCGTGCCGGGCGGTCCCGCGGCGCTGTCGGGCAAGCTCAAGGTCGGCGACCGCATTCTCGGCGTCGGCCAGGGCGAGAACGGCCCGATCAACGACGTGATCGGCTGGCGTCTCGACGATGTCGTCGAGCAGATCCGCGGCCAGAAGGACACGGTCGTGCGCCTCGAAGTGCTGCCGGCCGACGGCGGCCCCGATGCGAAGCACCAGACGCTGTCGCTGGTGCGCAAGAAAGTCAGCATCGAAGAGCAGGCCGCCAAGAAACAGATCATCGAGGTCAGGGACGGCGCGACGACGCGCCGCGTCGGCGTGATCCAGCTGCCGACGTTCTATCTCGATTTCGACGCACGCCGCCGCGGCGACCGCGACTACAAGAGCGCGACGCGCGACACCGCGAAGCTGCTCGCCGAACTCAAGCAGGAAAAAGTCGACGGCGTCGTGATCGACCTGCGCAACAACGGCGGCGGCAGCCTCAGCGAAGCGACCGAACTCACGGGCCTGTTCATCGATCAGGGGCCGGTCGTGCAGGTGCGCAGCGCGCAGGGTCGCGTCGAAGCCGAGGAAGATCATCAGTCCGGCATGATCTGGGACGGCCCGCTCGCCGTCATGGTCAACCGCGGCTCGGCGTCGGCGTCGGAAATCTTCGCCGCCGCGATCCAGGACTATGGCCGCGGCGTCATCATCGGCGAGCCGACGTTCGGCAAGGGCACCGTGCAGATGCTCGTCGACCTCGACAACGCCGCGCAGAACGAGAAGCCGAAGTACGGCGAACTCAAGATGACGAGCGCGCAGTTCTTCCGCATCAACGGCGGCACGACGCAGCTGCGCGGCGTCGTGCCCGACATCGCCTTCCCCGACGGCGGCGAGGCCAAGGAATTCGGCGAGTCGAGCTATCCGAATGCGTTGCCGTGGAGCTCGATCACGCCGGCCAGGTACGAAGCCGTCGCCGACCTCAAGCCGATCCTGCCGATGCTCGCGACGCGCCATGACGCACGCATCGCGAAATCGAAGGAATGGCAGTACTACGCCGAGGACCAGGCCGAGGTGAAGCGCCTGCGCGCCGAGAAGACCGTCTCGCTCAACGAGGCCGAGCGCCGCAAGGAGCGCGACGACCAGGAAGCGCGCAAGAAGACCCGCGACGCCGAACGCGCCGCGCTCGAAAAGGCCGAGAAATCCGACGTCTCCGTCGCGAGCGCGACGACGACCGCGGTCAGCGAAGGCAGCACGGCCGAGGACGGCGAAGACACCGTCGCCCACGTCTCCGACGACGGCCTGCAGGCCGACGAACGCAGCATCAAGAGCCAGGTCGAGCGCGAGAAGCAGGCCAAGCAGCGCAAGGACGTCGCGCTCGATGAAGCGGCGCACATCCTTGCGGACGAGATCGGCCTGATCCGCGCCGACACCAAGCTCGCGCAGCAGGTGCTGCCGCAGCAGCCCGGAGCGCGACTGCGCGTCGACTGACGCCGACGGCGGTTTGCGGCAAAACGAAAAATCCCGGCTTCGGCCGGGTTTTTTCTGTCGCGGAATCGTGAGCACAGCCCCGGCGTGCTCTCGCGCATGCGGGTCTCGCCGCAGTCGGCCCCGCCGGTTGCGGGCAGCCGATGCACGGATTCCTGCGCGAGCCAGGTGCGCAATTTGAACAGTGCTGACTTGTCCAGAAGTCGGCGCCGCGGCGGGTCAGCCGCGCTCGAGAACTTCCCGGGCGATCTCCGGCAGATCTTCGGCGATCTCGCTGGCGGTCGGCGCCTCGACGAGGCGCACGAGTTCCGCGCGCAGCTGCCTGGGCAACACATCCGATTCGCCGACGAGCCGGCCGACGATTCCGTATTTCCACACGTCGTCGCCGGACGCAAGCACGGCACGCACATGCGGCAGCAGCGGCGCGCCGATGCTCGCCAGAAACGGTGCGAGCACGCGGGCGACCGGCCAGTTGAGGTCCTGCAGCCATTCCATCAGCGCCGGCAGTACCGGTTCGACGGCCGGATAGCCTGCGGCGACGGCAGCTTCGGCGCGACGCAGGTCATGCTTGTCGCACGGTATCCAGGCCGCGTGGGCAGCGCCGGGTGTCATGGCGTCTGGCGAACGTCGCGCCGGAACGTCAGCCGGCGGTCCCGTAGCGCTTCTTCAAAAACTCGAAGTACGCGCGCAGGCCCTGCGCCTCGCCGCCCTTGGGCTTGCCGGGCCGTTCGCCGTCGTTCCACGAATAGACGTCCAGATGCGCCCAGGGGATGGTCTCGGGCACGAAGCGTTCGAGGTAGAGCGCGGCGGTGACCGCGCCAGCGTGACGCGACGGGCCGGCGTTGGCGAGATCGGCGATGTGCGATTCGAGCATGGTCAGGTACGGGCGCCACAGCGGCATGCGCCACAACGGGTCCTGCTGCGCGGTGCCGGCGTCGAGCAATTGCTGCGCGATGTCGTCGCGGTTGCAGAACAGTGCGGGCAGGTCGGGGCCGAGCGCGATGCGCGCGGCACCCGTCAGGGTTGCGAAATCGAGGATCAGGTCGGGTTTCTGCTCGGCCGCATAGGCCAGCGCATCGCAGAGGATCAGGCGTCCTTCGGCATCGGTGTTGTCGATCTCGACGGTGATGCCGGGGCGCGTCGTGATGACCTCGCCGGGGCGATAGGCGTTGCCGGCGACGGCGTTCTCGACCGCGGGAATCAGCAGCGTCAGGCGCAGCGGCAGCTTGGCCTGCATCACGAGGCCGGCCAGCGCGATCGCATGCGCGGCGCCGCCCATGTCCTTCTTCATCCAGCGCATGCCGTCGGCGGGCTTGAGATCGAGTCCGCCGGTGTCAAAGCAGACGCCCTTGCCGACGATGACGAGATGCGGTCCCTTCTTGCCCCAGGTCAGTTCGGCGAGGCGCGGTTCGCGGTGGCTCGCGCGGCCGACGGCGTGGATGGTCGGGAAGTTGTTCTTGAGCAGCGCGTCGCCGACCCATTCGCGGAATTTCGCGCCGTGGGCTTTACCGAGATCGCGCACCGCGGCGCAGAGTTCGGCCGGCCCGAGGTCTTCGGTCGGCGTGTTGATGAGATCGCGCGTCCGCGTCGCGGCTTCGACGAGCGGCGCGACGGCGGCGATGACCGCGGCGTCGACCGCGAGCTGCGCCGGCGCGCGGCGCGGCTTCTTGTAGCGCGTGAACTGATAGGCGCCGAGCGCCCAGCCGAGTGCCGCGCGCTGCACGTCGATCGCGTCGTTGCCGAGGCGATAGTCGCCGGCCGGCAGGCGCTGGGGCAGGCTCGCTAGCGCATAGATGTCGTCGGTACGTCCGACGCCGACCAGCACGCAGCGCAGGCTGCCGTCGTCGTTGGGCACCTGCACGAGGCTGCCGGCATCGGCCTTGAAGCCCTGCGCCTCGACCCAGCGTTTTGCCTTCGCGCCGAGGCTCTTGAGCTGAGCGTCCAGCGTGTCGGTCGTCAGTGCGATCAGCTCGGTGGCGCGGCTGTTGCGGCGCAGTTCGGTCAGTCCTTGCATGCGAATCCTGAGGGTCGTTGACGTATCGGGGTGACGGCGTTCCCGACAGATTATCCGTTGCGGCGGTCCAGGCCGCGTTTTTTACAGCCAGTCGGCGAGTTCGGTCAGCGTGCGGAATTCGATATCGGGACGCGGAGCGTCCGACCAGTCGCGGCCGTCGCGGTTCAGCCAGGCCGACGGCAGGCCCGCGCCGCGCGCGCCATGCACATCGAGCAACGGGTCGTCGCCGACGTGCAGCACGAACGGCGGCTCGACGCCGACGCGGCGGCAGGCTTCGTGGAAGATCTCGGGCGCAGGCTTCGCGCGGCCGAAGTCGCGCGCGGTCACGCAGTCGACGAACAGATGCCGCAGCCCAATGCGACCGAGATCGGCGTTGCCGTTGGACAGGCCGATCAGCGGCACGCGCGCGGCCAGTCGTTCGAGTGCCGGACGCGCGTCGGCGTACAGATCGACCTCGTTGCGCGCCGCATAGAACGCTTCGAACGCGGCTTCGACGGTGTCCTCGCCGAAGCCGTGCGGCGTCAGCGCGGTCGTCAGGCTGAGCTTGCGCTGGGCCGTGAAGTCGTGCGCGAGGTGCGGGTTCTCGAGCGCGATGCGGTCGCGCAGTTCGCGCATGAGCGCGATCGGATAAGCCGCCGCGACCGTCGGGCAGTGCGTCAGCAGCCAGTCGTGCAGGCGCTGTTCGGCGCGCTGCACGATCGGCGCGATCGGCCACAACGTGTCGTCGAGGTCGAGACTGATGGCGTGGATCTGCATGGGTTTCCCGAAAACGGGGTCAGGTTCACTTGGTGGAGCCAAGTGAA
>CAMLLF010000323.1 GCA_946480705.1 uncultured Lysobacteraceae bacterium
CGGCCTCGGCCGCGCGCTCGGCGAGACCATGGCCGTGACCTTCGTGCTCGGCAATGCACATCACCTGACCGCATCACTGCTGATGCCCGGCAATTCGATCGCCGCGACGATCGCCAATGAATTCTCGGAAGCCGACAGCGAGATCTATCTGTCCTCGCTGATCGCGCTGGGCTTCCTGCTGTTCATCGTGACGTTCGTCGTGCTCGCGATCGCGAAGTTCATGCTGATGCGCCTTAACCGCAACGAGGGCAACCGATGAGCGCGATCGCGGAAAAACTCTATCGCCGGCGCCGCTTCAAGAACGGCCTCGCGCTCGTCCTCGCCGGCGCGGCGACGCTGTTCGGCCTGTTCTGGCTGGTCTGGATCCTCTGGACGACGCTCGTCAACGGCATCGGCGCGCTGAAGCCCGAACTGTTCTACGAAATGACGCCGCCGCCGGGTTCCGACGGCGGTCTTGCGAACGCGTTCTTCGGCTCTGTGCTCATGAGCCTGCTCGCGATCGCGATGGGCACGCCGGTCGGCATCCTCGCCGGCACGTTCCTCGCCGAGTACGCGCGCCGTTCGCTGATCGGCGAAGTCATCCGCTTCGTCAACGACATTCTTCTGTCGGCGCCGTCCATCGTGCTCGGCCTGTTCGTCTACACGCTCGTGGTCAAGCAGATGGGCCATTTCTCCGGCCTCGCGGGATCGATCACGCTCGCGCTGATCGTGCTGCCCGTCGTCGTGCGCACGACCGACGAAATGCTCAAGCTCGTGCCGAGCCAGATGCGCGAAGCCGCGCTGAGTCTCGGTGTCCCGCAGTGGAAGGTCACGGTACAGGTGCTGTATCGCTCGGCGCTGCCGGGCATCGTCACCGGCGTGCTGCTCGCGCTGGCGCGCATCAGCGGCGAAACCGCACCGCTGCTGTTCACCGCGCTCAACAACCAGTTCTGGAGCGTCGACATGAGCGGCCCGATGGCCAGCGTGCCGGTCGTCGTCTTCCAGTACGCCATGAGCCCGTACGATTCCTGGCATTCGCTGGCCTGGGCCGGCGCATTCATGGTCACCGTGTTCGTGCTCTGCACCAGCCTCATCGCCCGCGCCATCATCGCCCGTCGGAAGGTAGCCAATGACTAATCTCAACCTGGCCGTCGCGGCCTCGCTCAACGTGGCGACGCCGTCGCAGCAGGCGGCGTCGGCGGCAAAGATCACCGCGCGCAACCTGAACTTCTATTACGACGGTTTCCACGCGCTGAAAAACATCGCGATGGACATTCCGGAAAAGCGCGTGACGGCGATCATCGGCCCGTCGGGCTGCGGCAAGTCGACGCTGCTGCGCATCTTCAACCGCATCTATTCGATCTATCCGAAGCTCGAGGCGCGCGGCGAAGTCATGCTCGACGGCGAGAACATTCTCGATCCGCGCTATCCGCTGAACCGCCTGCGCTCGAAGGTCGGCATGGTGTTCCAGAAGCCGGTGCCGTTCCCGATGTCGATCTACGACAACATCGCCTACGGCATCAAGCATTACGAAAAGCTGTCGCGCGCCGACATGGATGTGCGCGTCGAGCAGGCACTGCGTCAGGCGGCGATCTGGGACGAAGCAAAGGACAAGCTCAAAGGCAGCGCGCTCGGACTTTCCGGCGGCCAGCAGCAGCGCCTGTGCATCGCGCGTGCGATCGCGCTGCGTCCCGAAGTCATCCTGTTCGACGAGCCGACCTCGGCGCTCGACCCGATCGCGACCGGCAAGATCGAGCAGCTCGTCGAAGAGCTGAAGAAGGACGGCGTCCGTCCGAGTCACGTCGAAGGCATGCATGTTCACGCGTCCGAGCAAGCAGCAGACCGAAGACTACATCACCGGCCGTTTCGGCTGATTCTCAGGCGACCGACACGATCATGAGCGAAACGACCGCCACACACGAACACATCATCAAGAGCTACGACGCGGAACTCACGCGCCTGCTCACCGAAATCACGCGCATGGGCCAGCTCGCCGGCGAACAGCTCGCGATGGCCGCCGCCGCAGTCGAGGACCGCAACAGCGATCTCGCCGCACGCGTCGTCGAAGGCGACAACGCGATCGACGCGCTGGAGCACGACGTGAGCCACGACGTGCTGCGCCTGCTCGCGCTGCGCCAGCCGATCGCGCGCGACCTGCGCGACGTGCTCGCCGCGCTGCGCATCGCCGCCGACATCGAGCGCATCGGCGACTACGCGGCCAACGTCGCCAAGCGCGCGATCGCGCTGAACCAGAATGCGCCGATGCGCCCGGCCGCGAGCCTGCCGCATCTGGCCCAGGTCGCCGGCGGCATGCTGCGCGACGTGCTCGACGCCTACCGCCGCAGCGACGCCGACGCCGCCGTCGAGGTCTGGAAGCGCGACGTGCAGCTCGACACGCTCTACACCGCGATGTTCCGCGAACTCCTGACCTACATGATGGAAGACCCGCGCAACATCACGCCGTGCACGCACCTGCTGTTCATGGCCAAGAACATCGAGCGCATCGGCGACCACGCGACGAACATCGCCGAGAACGTGTACTTCCTCGTGCATGCGAAGCCGCTCGTCGAGGAACGCCGCAAGGGCGACCACACGAGCACCGTCGTCGGCTAAGGGCCTCGCCTGACTCGATGCCGGGCTGCGCAACGCCGCCCGGCATCGGCACCACGCAGGGAACTGTCGCGGCGGCCTCCGGCCGGGCAAAGGATCGCAACGACAGGCGTTCAACGTGAACCTGTTCGGCGTCGGCGGCCCCGGCCGCTACGCGGCCAGCGGCACTACGATGCGCCTCGACGGGATCACGCGCAGCGCGATCCCGCTGGCCAACCTCAGCACCGACCGCTACCTGATCGACGGTCCGCTCGGATACAACGTGGAGGTCGAGCTGCTGCAGGCCGGCGCCGGCACGATCGAGGCCAGATTCCGCGGCCGCATGACTGCGAATGACGGTGCGGTCGTCACGGTGGAAGACGGCTATTTCTTCTATCGCGAATGACTATTTGAAGCGTCGCTGCCGCGCCCGCGTTGCGCGGACCTCCGCGGACGAGTCCGCGCGCCACGCGGCACGATGCGACTTTCACCAGGCTTCCACAACGCGGCAAGCCCCGCGTGCGCTGTGTGATACTGCCGCGGATCCCACGAACGGAGGCGGGCCGTGCGCCGGAAACGCGTCATTGCGGTGCTGATTCTCGTCGCCGCGGCCGTCGGCGGCTGGTGGTATTCACGGCCCGAATACCGGCCGGTGCCGCCGCAGATCGCCTGTCTCGTCGGTCTGTACCGCCTCGACGACGGACGGTTCGTCGATCTCTCGCCGCAGACCAACGCCGCCGCGCTGCGCTGGCGGCTCGTCGACGGCCGCAGCGGCCGTCTCGGCCGCAACGACGACGGCAGCTGGACCGGCTACCGCGGCTGGAGCGATGCGCGCGATACCACCGCGATCGAACCGGGCACCTGCGATGCGCCGGCGCTGCGCTTTGACGGACAGCGCGGACAGCGCGTCGAGTTCACCGCGCAGGACACGCGCTTTCGCGGCGACGGCGAGGAACTCGCCGGCCGGCTCGTGATGCCGGCCGGTGACGCTCCCGTGCCGATCGCCGTGCTGGTGCACGGCTCCGAGCGCTGGTCGGCACTGACCTATTCCTATTGGCCGCGCCTGCTCGCGGCGCACGGCGTCGGCGTCTTTGTCTACGACAAGCGCGGCACCGGGCGCAGCACGGGCCGCTATTCGCAAGACTTCAATCTGCTCGCGAACGACGCGGTTGCCGCACTGGGCGAGGCGCGCCGTCTCGCCGGTCCGCGCGCGGCGCGCATCGGCTTCTTCGGCGGCAGCCAGGCCGGCTGGATCGCGCCGCTCGCGGCGACGCGCAGCGATGCCGCGTTCGTCGCGATCGGCTACGGCCTCGCCGACAGCCCGCTGGCCGAGGACCGCGACCAGGTCATGCTGGATCTCAAGCGGCGCGGCCACGGCCCCGAAGTCCTCGCCAAGGCGCGCGAGGTGACCGACGCGACCGCCGCCGTCATGGCCTCGGGCTTCCGCGACGGCTACGACGCGCTCGCCGCGGTCAAGGACAAATACGGCCGCGAGCCCTGGTGGAAGGACATGCGCGGCGAGTTCACCGGCGAACTCGCAAACCGCCCGCCGCTGCTGCTGCGCTGGTTCGGTCCGCTCTACGACGAAGGCACGACCTGGCGCCACGATCCGATGCCCGTGCTGCACGCGCTGAAGGTGCCGCTGCTCTGGGTGCTCGCCGGCGCCGACCGCGAGGCGCCGCCGGAAGAAACGCGCGCCCGACTGCGCGCGGTCGCGCAGGCCGGCGGCCCGGTCACGCTCGTCGAATTTCCGGATACCGACCACGGCATGCTCGAATTCGTCGAGTCCGCCGACGGCGCGCGGGAGCGCACGCGGATCACCGAGGGCTACCACGCGCTCGTCGTCGACTGGATCCGCGACGGCCGTGCCGCGGGCGCCTACGGCCGGGCGCAGTTCCTCGCCCGCGCCGAATAGCGCGCCGCCGCGGCCCCGTTTTGCGTGTTTGCTTGCGCCGGATCCCCGAAACACGGTTCGCGCAAAAGGCGGCTTTGTAAATTTGCCGGGCGGGCCGCCCGGCGCGACGCCGATCGGCGCGAATGCCCAGTCCGTCAGGGGATTCTGTTCAGCTACTGGACGGGCGCGTGCGCCCGCCCTATCGTCGCGGTTTTGTCCGTCCCCTGCCGGAGTTAGCGCCAATGCGCCTGCCCTTGATCCTGGTTCCTGCCCTGCTGCTGGCCACCGCCTGCCAGCCGGTCAAGAAGGAATCGTCCGCTGAACGCCTCGTCTATCCCGTTACCAAGAAAGTCGGCCAGGTCGACACCTATCACGGCCAGGAAATCGCCGATCCCTATCGCTGGCTCGAAGACATCGATTCGCCGGACACGACTGCCTGGATCAAGGCGCAGAACGATGTGACGACGGCCTATCTCGGGCGCATTCCGGGCCGCGACCGCATCGCCGCGCGCGCCACGGAAATTTGGAATTTCAACCGCTGGGGCGTGCCCTCGCGCGAAGGCAAGCAATGGTTCTGGTTCAAGAACGACGGCCTGCAGAACCAGTCCGTGCTCTATGTCGCCGACAAGCCCGAGGGCGAAGGCCGCGTGCTGCTCGATCCGAACAGCCTGTCGACCGACGGCACGATCGCGCTCAAGGACACCGCCTTCAGCGCCGACGGCAAGTTCATGGCCTACGGCCTGTCGAGCGGCGGTTCGGACTGGGAAGAATGGCGCGTGCTCGACGTCGCCAAGGGCCAGCCGACCGAAGACGTGCTGAAGTGGGTCAAGTTCTCGGAAGTGGACTGGAGTCGCGACGGCAAGGGGTTCTGGTACAGCCGCTACGACGAGCCG
>CAMLLF010000324.1 GCA_946480705.1 uncultured Lysobacteraceae bacterium
CGGTGTGGCGGCGGGGTACATCGGCCTGACAGAACTCAACGAGAGCCGCTTCCCGCCCGATCCGTTCTCGAGCGCGCCGGGCGCGCGGTTGTATCGCAGCGGCGACCGCGTGCGCCGGCTCGCCGACGGCCGCATCGAATACCTCGGCCGCCGCGACGAACAGATCAAGCTGCGCGGCATGCGCATCGAACCCGGCGAGATCGAGACCTGTCTCGCCGCGCTGCCGGCGGTGCGCGAAGCCGCCGTCGTGCATGTCGCGAATGCGGCGGGCGAAGGCCGGCTCGTGGCCTATGTCAGCGCGCGCGCGGAGGCGACCGCGGACCTCGAGGACGAACGCATCGCCGACTGGCAGCGCCTCTACGACGACAACTACCGCGGGCCGAATCGCGATGCGCTGTTCAACTTCGACGGCTGGAACAGCAGCCTGACCGGCGAGCCGATACCGCTCGACGAAATGGAGCAGTGGCAGGACGAAACCGTCGCGCGCATCCGCGCGCTGCGGCCGCGGCGCGTACTGGAGATCGGCTGCGGCAGCGGCCTGCTGCTGCTGCGGCTTGCGCCGGACTGCGCGCGCTATGTCGGCGTCGATCTGTCGCAGGAAGCGCTGGTCAGTCTGCAGCGCAAGATCGAACAGGCGGGCATCCGCGGCGTCGAACTCGTGCATGCGCGCGCCGACGCGCTGGACACACTGGTTCCCGAATCGTTCGATACCGTGATCCTCAACTCGGTCGCGCAGTATTTCCCGGATCGCGACTACCTCGAACGCGTCGTCGCTGCCGCACTCGCGCGGCTGCAGCCCGGCGGCGCGCTGTTCGTCGGCGACGTGCGCAACCTGCTGCTGCTCGACGCGTTCCATCAGGCGATTCAACAGGCGCGCGCGACGCCGGCCGCCGATCTGGCGGAAGCGGCGCGGCGCGCGGCCGCGCAGGAAAAGGAACTGCTGATCGCGCCGGCCTGGTTCGCGCGTGCCGGAGCCGGCACGCACGCCGTGCAGGCGTTGCCGAAGACCGCGCCGAACGCGAACGAGATGACCGCGTTCCGCTACGACGTCGTGCTGCGCGACGCGATGCCCGCGATCGCGCGCCAGCGTGTCTTCGAGGCGCACGACACCGGTGCGTTCGCGGCGGCGATGGCCTGGGCGCGCGCGAATCCCGATGCGGTCGCGATCCTGACGCCGCTGCGCAATGCGCTCGTCGACAGCGACAGCGACGGCGACAACGGCGACACCGAGGATTCCTGCATCGCGCCGGCCGACGCCGTGCGCCGTGCGATTCACGGCGACCTGATCGCACAGCCGAGCTGGATCGCGTCGGACACGCGCGGCCGCTTCCATCTGCTGATCACCGCGAGCGATCCGGCGCTGCTGCACGATCACGTCGCGCTGCTGCGCGGCGTCGCCGCCGAAGCGGACGGCGCGATGACGAATGCGCCGACGCAGCAGGCGAACGAGGCGCGGCTGCGTCGCGAACTCGTCGCCGCGCTCGCGCGGAAACTGCCGGAATACATGATCCCGGCGCAGTTCGTCTTCCTCGCGCGGCTGCCGCTGTCGCGCAACGGCAAGGTCGATCGCGCGCGGCTGCCGCAGGTGGACCTGCCGCGCTCGGAGCGCTTCCGTCCGCTGCGCAGCGACACCGAGCGGCGCGTCGCGGCGATCTGGAACGACGTGCTCGGCGCGCGCGTGCTCGGCGCCAGCGATCACTTCTTCGAGCTCGGCGGGCATTCGCTGGCCGCGGTGCAGGTACTCGCGCGCGTGCGCGACGCGTTGAACGTCGAGGTGTCGCTGGCCGACCTGTTCGCGCACCCGATACTGGCCGACTTCGCCGAACGGCTCGCGCGCGCCGCGCCGGCCGCCGCGCCGCGCATCGGGCGCGTTCCGCGCGACGCGCCGTTGCCGCTGTCGTTCGAGCAGGAAGGACTGTGGTTCCTCGGCAAGCTGCCGGGCGCCGCGGCGGCCTACAACATGATCGCGGCGCGGCGGCTCGACGGACCGCTCGACGTCTCGGCGCTGCGCCGCGCGGTCGACGCGCTCGGCCACCGCCACGAGGCGCTGCGCACGCGCTTCGGCGAGATCGACGGCCGGCCGGTCATGCGCACCGACCGCACCACGCCGCCGCCGCTGCGCATCGTCGACATTGCCGAGGATCCGGAGCGGCGCCTGCAGCAACTCCTCGACGAGGAGAGCGACCGCCAGTTCGACCTCGAGGCCGCTCCGCCCGTGCGTTTCAGCCTGCTGCGCGAGACGCCGCGGCGGCACGTGCTGCTGCTGTCGATGCATCACATCGTCGGCGACGGCTGGTCGATCGACGTGCTGCTGCGCGACATCGGCCGTCTCTACGACGCCGAGATCCATGCGGGCCGCGCGCGTCCGGAGCCGCTCGCGATCCAGTACGCGGACTTCGCCTCGGCGCAACGCCGCATCGAAGTGCGACGGTTCGAACGGCTCGCCGCGTACTGGCGCACCGCGCTGGCCGGCGCGCCGCCGCTGCTCGAACTGCCGACCGACCGGCTGCGGCCGACGCAGCAGGATTTCCGCGGCGCGTTCCTGCCGTGCCGGCTCGATGCGTCGCTGTCGGCGCGCGTGCGCGCCGCGAGCCGCCGCTTCGACACGACGCCGTTCGTGCTGCTGCTGACGAGTTGGGCGTTGCTGCTGTCGCGTCTGTCGGGCCAGGACGACTTCGTCGTCGGCGTGCCGAGCGCGAACCGTTCCGCGCCCGAGACGCAGGATCTCGTCGGACTGCTCGTCAGCACCCTGCCGCTGCGCGTCCCGTTGAATGGCGCACCGCGCCTGTCGCTGCTGTTGAAACGCGTCGAACGCCGCATGCTCGACGCGCAGCAGCATCAGGACATCGCATTCGAGAAGATCGTCGAACTCGTCTGCTCGACGCGCAGCCTCGCCTACAACCCGCTGTTCCAGGTGCTGTTCGCGTGGCAGGGCGGGCGGCCGGAATCGTTGCGGATCGACGGACTGACGACGACGCTGCTGCGCGCGGACTGTTCGCCGCGCCACGCAAAGTTCGATCTGTCGCTGCTGCTGTTCGACGACGACGGCGTCATCCACGGCGGCATCGAGTACGCGAGCGCGCTGTTCGACGCGCCGACGATCGAACGCTGCCGCGATCACTGGTTCGCCGTGCTCGCGCAGCTCGTGCAGGGCGAGGACATCGACCCGCAGCGCGTCGAACTGCTGGCGCCGGCGCAGCGCAACGAACTGCTCGACCGCTGGAACGCGACCGCGCGCGATTTTCCGCGCGAGCGCTGCCTGCACGAACTCGTCGAAGCGCAGGCCGCCGAGACGCCCGACGCGATTGCCCTGGAGTTCGAGTCCGAATCGCTGACCTATGCCGAACTCGACCGGCGCGCGGCGCGGCTCGCCGCGCGCCTGCGCTCGCGCGGCGCGACCGTCGGCAGTTTCGTCGCGATCCATATTGCACGCAGTCCGGCGATGATCGTCGCCGTGCTCGCCGTGCTGAAGGCCGGCGCGGCCTACGTGCCGCTCGACACGCTGCATCCGTCCGCACGCAAGGCGCACATCCTCGACGACTGCCGGCCGGGCTGGCTGCTGCATGCCGGCGACGCGCCGGTGTTCGAGCGGCTCGCCGCACCGCCGCAGGCGATCGACGTGAGTGCGGACGACGACGGCGATGCCGCGCCGGCCGTTGCGACCGCGTCGACGCAGCTCGCCTATCTGATCTACACCTCGGGTTCGACCGGGCTGCCCAAGGGCGTCATGGTCGAGCATCGCTCGGTCGTCAACCGGCTCGTCTGGATGCTGCACCACTTTCCGATCGAGGCCGACGACGCCGTGCTGCAGAAGACCGCGCTCGGCTTCGACGTGTCGGTCTGGGAGATCTTCGTGCCGCTGATCTGCGGCGCGCGGCTCGTGCTGGCCGACAGCGGCGCGCAGGCCGACCCCGAACGCCTCGCGCGCATCCTGCGCGAGCGCCGCATCACGGTCGTGCATTTCGTGCCGTCGATGCTGCATCTGTTCCTCGCGCAGCTGCGCGGGGCGGTGTTTCCCGACCTGCATCACGTGATCTGCAGCGGCGAGGAACTGCCGCGCGTCGTCGTCGAGGATTTCCAGCACCGGCTGCCGCGCACCGCGCTGTACAACCTCTACGGGCCGACCGAGGCGTCGATCGAGGTCAGCTGGCATCGCTGCGAACTCGACCACGGCGCGCCGCGCGTGCCGATCGGACGGCCGATCGACAACTGCCGGCTCTACGTGCTCGACCGTCACCACCGGCTGCTGCCGCCCGGCGTGACCGGCGAGCTCTTCATCGGCGGCACGCCAGTCGCACGCGGCTACTTCCGGCGCCCGGCGCTGACGTCCGAGCGCTTCCTGCCCGATCCGCTGACCCGCGACGCGAATGCACGCATGTATAAAACCGGCGATCAGGCGCGCTGGCTGCCCAACGGCGAAGTCGACTTTCTCGGCCGCAACGACGCGCAGATCAAGCTGCGCGGTTTCCGCATCGAACCCAGCGAGATCGAAACGCAGCTCGCGCGCTTTCCCGGCGTCGAGGAAGCCGCCGTCGCGCTGCACCAGGACGCGACGCGCGGCGCGAGCCTCGTCGGCTACTGGGTCGGCGACGCCGCGATCGACGCCGCGGTGCTGCGCGACTATCTCGGCGCGGCGGTGCCCGACTACATGGTGCCGACGTTCTTCGTGCGGCTCGACCGCCTGCCGCTGAACGCGAACGGCAAGCTCGACCGCGCCGCGCTGCCGGCACCGGACACGGTCCGCGCCGGCGCGGCGTCCGCGCAGGCGTTCGAAGGCGAACTCGAACACCGGATCGCCGCGGTCTGGCACGAGGTGCTCGGCCGCAGCGGATTCGGCCGCGACGACAATTTCTTCGCCGTCGGCGGCCACTCGCTGCTGACCTTGCGGCTGCGCACGCGGCTCGCCGCCGCGGCGCTGCCGGTCGAGATCGCCGACCTGTTCCGTTATCCGACGATCGCGACGCTCGCGCGCGCGATCGCGCGCCGCGGCGGTGCGACCGCGGCGGCGAGCTGCGTGCGCGCGGACGGCGACACCGCGCCGCTGTTCCTGCTGCACGACGGCTTCGGGCTCACGCTGTATGCGCACGCGCTCGCGGCGCACCTGCCCGCGGGGTTTCCGATTCATGTGCTCGACGACACCGCGGCCGTGCAGGACGAGTCGGCGTCGGTCCCGCTGCTGGCCGACCGCCTGCTCGGAGCGCTGCGCCGCGTCCAGCCGCACGGGCCTTACCGGCTCGCGGGCTGGTCCTTCGGCGGCCTGCTCGCCTATGAACTCGCGACGCGGCTCGTCGATGCGGGCGAGCCGGTCGACTATCTCGGCCTCATCGACAGCTACTACCGC
>CAMLLF010000325.1 GCA_946480705.1 uncultured Lysobacteraceae bacterium
TCGCCTATCTGCTCGCGCAGGGCGACCGCGTCGTCGGCTTCGACGAGCTGATCGCTGCGGTCTGGGCGCCCGCCGTCGTCGGCGAGGAAACCGTGACGCAACGGATCAAGCTGCTGCGCCAGGCGCTGTCCGACGACGGGCGCAACCCGCGCTACGTGCGTTCGGTCCGCGGCAAGGGCTATCAGCTCTGCAGCGTGCCGCAGCCGATCGAGGCGACCGCAACCGTCCCGCCGCCGGCCGTGTCGGCGCGGGAGCTGCGCTGGCCGCTGTTGCTGATCTCATTGCCGCTGATCGCCGTCGCCGTGCTGTTCTGGCAGCGAAAGCCCGTCGCGCCGCCGACCGAACGCGACGAACAGCTGCAGCGCGCGCGCTACTACGCCGGCATCGGCCAGAAGGACGATATCGAGCGCGCGAGCGCGCTGTATGAAGCGCTGCTCGCGCGCGACGCGAACGACCGCGCCGCGCAGACCGGGCTGAGTTTTGCGTACAGCACGCGCGTCTGCCTCTACAACGACGCGCCGGTCTGGGCCGACCGCGCGCAGGCGCTCGCCGACCGCGTGCTCGCGGCGGAACCGCGCAACAGTCTTGCGGAAGCCGCGCTCGGTTATGCATTCGACTGCCGCGGCGCGATGGACGAGGCGATCGCGCACTATGAGCGCGCCGTCGCGCTCGATCCGGCCGCGCGCATCGACAGCGCCGCGTCGCTGGCCTACCTGTACATGGTGCGCGGCAAGCTCGCCGAGGCGCTCGCGCGCCATCTCGAGGTCGAGCGGCGCGCCGCGGCGCCGCCGCGCTTTCTCGATATCCAGATCGCGCGCAATCTCGAACTGCTCGGCGAGACCGCGGCGGCCGAGCGGCGCTACGCCCGCAGCTTCCGGCTGTACCCGGACAACGTCTATTCGAATGCCGCGTGGCCGCGCTGCCTGTTCCTGCAGGGCCGCCTCGGCGAAGCCGAGACCGCGCTCGGGCAGGCGCGCCAGCGCAGCGAGCATCCGGAACTCTATCTGCTGCAGGCCGAACTCGCGCTGCTGCGCGGTCATGCGGAACAAGCATCGAGCGCGTTTGCCGCGGCGGCGCGGCTGCGTCCGCATGCGAGCTGGCCGCAGACGCTCGCGCGGCTTCATGCGGCATCGCCGCCGGAGGCCGACTGGCTCGCCGACCGCGCGCGCCGGCTCGCCGAGGAGTCCAAGCCGGGCGGCTGGCCGGAAAACCGGCTCGAACTCGCGGTCGTGCAGATCGCGCGCGGCGACCGGCCCGCAGCCATCGACGCCGTGCGCGCCGCCATCGACGACGGCTGGCGCGACCGCGCATATCTGCAGACCTCGGCGCTGTTCCGGCCGCTCGCCGGCGAACCGGCGTTCGCCGCACTGCTCGACGATCTGGCCCGACGCGTCGCGCGCGACCGCGACGGCGCGCGTGACGCGATTGCCGCGGCGGCCGCCGACCCGCGCTAGCGCGCCGGCAGCGCCGCGAGCACGTGCTCGCGAAACAGCGCCTGCGAGCGCGGATGCGACTCGCGCTGGTTGTAGGCAGTGCTCGTGACTACCGCAACGAGATCGAACTGCGGCGCGACGAACACGTAGTTGCCGCCGTTGCCGGACATGGCCCAGATCCATTCGTCGCGTCCCAGCACCGGGAAGCGGAAGCGCCAGAGCTGATAGCCGTATTCGGTGTTCTCGCGCGGCACGGCGCGCGGCGTCAGCATGGCCGCAATCCACGTTGCGGCGATCACCGGCTTGCCCTGCCAGCGGCCCTGGTCGCGCAGCAGCTCGCCGAACTTCGCGATGTCGCGCGTGCGATAGCGCGTGCCGCCGCCGCCCATGCCGACGCCTTCGGACGACCGGTTCCACTGCACCTGCGCAATGCCGAGCGGCTGCTCCAGCGCTTCGCGCGCGAACTGCGCGAGCGGCTGCTTCGTCGCGCGCTCGACGATCGCACCGAGCAGAAAGGAGCCTGCCGTGCAGTAGGAGAACACGCGGCCGTAAGGACTGCTTTCGGGACGCGGCGTCCACGGCGCATAACCGCGCAGCGGCAGGTTCAGCGCGAACGCCGTCCAGTTTTCGCTGACGTACATGCGTTCCTCGTTGCCGCTCGAGAACGAATTTTCGTCGTCGCATTCCCAGGCGCTGCTCATGGTCAGGAGGTCCTGAAGCGTCATCGCGGCCTTGCGCGCGTCGAGGCCGCGCGCCGGGACGAGATCGCGGAAAAACGCGTAGACCTTCGCCGTGTCGCCGGCGATGCGGTCGCGATCGACGGCGGCGCCGACGAGGAGCGCGGTCAGCGTCTTCGTCGCCGAGCGCATGTCGTTCAGGCGTGCGCGCTCGCCGCCGTTCGCATAGGTTTCAAGGACGAGCCGGCCGCGGTGCGCGACGAGCACGCTCGTGATGCCGGCGTGGCTTTTGTCGGCGAGCTTCACGGTGAGCGCGTCGAACAGCGCGGTGTTCCAGCCCGAGGCCGCCGCGTCGGCGACGGGCCAGCCGTCGTGAAGATCCTCGGGCGGGAGGTAGGCGGCGGCAGGAACGGCGGACAACGAAAACAGCAGTGCGACAACGAAACGCGGCATGGTGGACTCCGACGGAAGGACGGGTCGCAGCCTGCCGGCTGGCGCAATGAAGCGCCGGAAACGCGAATGAAGATTTATGAAAGCGGCATCAATCGTCTTCGCGGCGCCAGGCCCGGCGCACGAGAACGCCCGTGACCACGGCGAATATGCCGGCGTAGACGAGCAACGCGCCGCGGTCGCCGTTCGAACGGCCGCTGCCGAACGCGAGCGCGACGAACAGCAGCGCGAAGGCGCCGAAGAAGACGATCCGGCCCGGCAGGAGCACGCCGATCGGAACGCGGTCCGGCAGCGCGCGCAGGCAGAAGAAAGCCCCGGCCACGAGAAATACGAGACCCATCAGAACGCTGGTCGCGTCCACGGCGTTCGCGTCCGACCCGAGCCCGCGCGCAACGAGCAGCGCGACGATCCACAAGGCACAGAGCAGGAGCCCGATGCCCCAGACGAGGTAACCGTAGTGCATACGTCCTCCGTCCCGCCGACGATGAGACGCGCACAGTCTGCGCGGGGCCGCAGACCGCGGCAACGTTCGCCCTACAGCAGCGGCGTGTCGTCCGCGAGCGCATCCTTCTGTCCGCCGATCTCGCGCAGCGCGTACTGGTAGCCGAGTTCGATCGCGCGCTCGTAGGCGGTCCAGTCGAGCAGGCCGACGCCGGTCACGGGCGGCGCGAGCAGCAGGCTGGCCTTGGCGCGGCGGTCGGCGTTCGCAGCCTTGGAATTGACCATGCCGGCGCGCAGCAGAATGCTGACGACGCCGGGCCGTCGCGGCCGGCGCAGGCGGTCGAGCAGAAGCCGCCAGCCGTGCGGCGACGCGTATTCTTCGACGCCGGCATGCAGCACGTCGTCGGCGCCGATATCCACGCCGATGACGTCGCCGACCGCCTGCTCGCGCATGACGTCGGTCGGCATGTTGTTGATGACCGCGCCGTCGACGAGCACCTGACCGTCGTGGAAGACCGGCGGCAGCACGCCGGGAATCGCCGAACTCGCGCGCAGCCAGTACCAGAGCGATCCGGCGCGATGCGTCACGGCGTCGCCGCTCGTGAGGTTGGCCGACACCGCGAAGAACGGCAGCGCGAGGTCTTCGATGTGGCGCTCGCCGAACGCGTCGCGCAGCAGTTCGGAAACGCGGCGGCCGGCGGTCATCGCGACGAACGGAAAGGTGTAGTCCGACAACGGCCGGCCCGCGACGAACGCGCGCCGATAGCGTTCGATCATTTCCTCGTCGCTCCAGCCGGCCGCGACGCCGGCGCCGATGATCGCGCCGATGCTCGTGCCGCCGACGGCGTCGATGCGGATGCCGGCCTCGCGCAGTGCGCGCACGACGCCGATGTGCGCGAAGCCGCGCGCGCCGCCGCCGGACAGCACGAGCCCGAGACTGCGGCCGGCGATCAGCCGCGCGATGCGCTCGACATCGTCGCCGCCGCACCAGTGATGCAGGCGCGCCCCGGGCGCAGCGGCGAGCCACGCCGCGCCGCGTCCCCAGCCGATCTCGGCGCGCGCGTGGCGCAGTACGATATGGCGCGGCCGGTGCAGCGCCTGTTGCGCACTGAGGCAGGCGCGCTCGGGCCAGGCCGAGGGTTCGCCGGCGGCGTCGGCCAGCAGGATCAGCGCGTCGGCCTGGCGCACGCAGAGTTCGCGCCAGTCGTCGTTCGCGCTGCCGGCGAGATAGATCACGAAGCGCGAAGCGGCTTCCTGCGCGGCGAACCATGCGCTGGTCTGGTCGGCCGCATCGCCGGCCTGCAGCACGCGGCAGCTGCCATAGAGGCTCAGCGACTGCTCCAGCGCGCGCGCGAACGCCTGTGCGTCGATGCCGGCGTCGTGCGGCAGCAGCGCGAGCGTGCGCGGCGAGGACACGAGATCGCCGGTGCGCCGCATGAGCAGGCGCTCGACCGCGACACGCGCGGCTTCGAGCATCGCGGTCGGCTGGCGTTTCACGAGCGCATCGAACGCGGCGCGCGACAGGCGCAGCAGCTCCGAGTCGCGCAGCGCGCGCACCGTCGCCGAACGCGGCTGGTCGACGATGAGTCCGAGTTCGCCGACGCTCTCGCCGGCTGCGATCAGGCCGATGCGCTGCTCGACGTCCGAATCGTCGCGCCGGCGGAACGCGCCGAGGCTGCCGGAGCGCAGCACGTAGAGCGCGTCGGACGTTTCACCGGCTTCGAACAGCGTGGAGCCGCCGGGCAGCACGAACCACTCGAGCGCGTGTTCGAGCGCGGCCAGCTCGTCGTCGGCGAGATGCCGGAACAGGGTCGAGCGGCGCAGCAGTTCGCGCACGGGCTGCATCGTCGGGATATCGGCGGCACTCATGGCGCCATGCTACGCCGAGCCCGCCGCTTCCCGTGCACCGCGGGCCGTATCCGCTTGATTTTCCGGTCGCGCCGCTACACCTTGGCGATTCGACTCAACGGCCGGAACACTGCGATGGATGCGACCAACCCTCTGCTCGGCAACAGCGAACTGCCGCCGTTTTCGGAAATCCGGCCCGAGCACGTCGTGCCGGCGGTCGAGCACATCCTCGGCGAATACAAGGCGGCGATGGAAGCGCTCGCGACATCGACCGGCGCGCGCGATTTCGCGAACACGCTGCTGCCGCAGGAATACTGGGACGAACGTCTGGACCGCGCCTGGGCGCCGGTGTCCCACCTCCACTCGGTCAAGGACAGCGAAGCGCTGCGCAAGGCCTATTCGACGGCGCTCGAAGCGATCACCGAGCATTCGACCGAACTCGGACAGAACCGCGAGCTCTACGCGGCCGTCGACGCGGTCGCGCGCGACG
>CAMLLF010000326.1 GCA_946480705.1 uncultured Lysobacteraceae bacterium
CAGATTGCGACGAGGCCGAGCGAGAACGACCACTCGGCGTACTTGCGCACGGTCTCCATGACTTTCGAAACCTGCACGTTGGCCGAATTCAGATAGCGCGTCTGCGCCAGCACCACGAGCAACACCGCGATCGCGAGCAGCAGCAGCTTGAGCGGATGCGTGTGGCGCTTGCGCACTCCGAAGACGTAGTCGCGCGCGACCTTGCCCGGGCCCGCGACGAGCCGCAGCGCAGACTGCAGCTGGTCGAGTTCGAACAGGCGCAGCTTTTCCCAGATCTCGCTGCGCACCGAACCGGCGCCGATGCGCCCCGCCTTCTTCTGGCCGCACTGCGCGCAGTGCGGCCCGTGGAGCGCGGCGCCGCAGTTGCGGCAGGTCGCCTCGGCGAAGAACGCATCCGACAGGAATACGGGTTTGGCGGGAACGGTCACGGCGGCGGTCTGCGAGGGAGGTCCTCCGCCGTACGCGAAAGCGACGCGATTTCTTCGCCGCCGCCGCGGCGCGGCTTCACTCGATCCCGTACAGCAACGGTCGGCGACCGTTCCGCTGAAAGTGATGCTGAAGGTTCACCTGATGCAGAACGGGTTCGGACCGAGCGACCGACGATGGAAGCGTCGCTGTACCCCGGGCGCGCGATTGAGTCAGCAGGCAGGCGGCTTCCGGGACGTGTTCAGACCGTCTCTGGCGGCGCCGCAATCAACGCTGGCCGACAAGGCCGGCGCGGACACGACGCGTTCGCTCGCAGCGTAGCCGCGGTGTGCGCGGCAACCGGCCGTCGAGGCGAACCCCGGTCACGGCTCATTTGGCATGCAACTGCGGTCCGATTGCGCAGCCGATGCGCTGCAGCCAGACATGTCTCTCCGTTGCTCCGTGATCCCTGACATTTGCGCAGACCGTATATGTGGATACCGGTGCGATTGTCACATCGGATAGTTCGAAGCCAGGCCGGAGCAGATCCGTCGGTGGTTTCTCCACTCACCCATTTCAGGTACACGACCATGATCCCCAAAATTCTGTCTTCTTCGCTCGCACTGCTGATGATGGCCATCGGAACGGCGCAGGCCGGCAACGCCGACTATCGCGTGTGGTATTTCGACGACAACGGATTCCACCAGGAAGGCGACATCTCCGCCGGCCCTGGAGCCTCCCTGGTCCGCCCGGCCTGGGCCTGCGGCCGGCGTTTCACCAGTCCCGACTACTATCGCTGGGTCGATGAATACGGCAATACGATGTCCAGCGCGAACTTCAGCAAGGACGTGCATGTCTGGCTGCCCGGCGCCGGCTGTCCGTACAACGCGCTGACGATCGAGTACCGCGATCACAGCCAGACTTTTCCGCATCAGCTCGGCGCGAGCTATATGGAGATTTCCACGAGTTCCGGAGGCGGCTGGATTGACGCCCAGGGCAAGATCCCGGCGTGCAATTGCCTTCCGGACTTCCCCATCAAGTTTCACGCGAACTGGAGCCTCGTCCCGTCGATCAGCGTCAGCCTGCGTGCCGACCTGGCCGATCCGCGGTGGCAATCGGTGATACTGCCGGCGCTGCGTGATCTGCAGACACGAGTCGGCGACCTCGCCGCTTCGCTCGCAGACCGGGTCGCGCTGCGTCGTCGCACGCTGCTGGACGGCCGCGAGGCGAGCGTGCGGGCTCTGGAAGACGCCGCCCAGGATGCGCTGGCCTCGGCGTCGAGAGATGCGGCATCGTGCACGTCGGCGGCCGCAAACCGTCAGTACGCGACGGCCTACCTTGCCTGCGGCCGCGCCGAAGCCAACGTCGCCACCGCGTCCACGCTGGCTGATGCGATTCAGGACTCGATCGC
This sequence comes from uncultured Lysobacteraceae bacterium, assembly GCA_946480705.1. The sequence continues at coordinate 1,817 of CAMLLF010000326.1, forward strand.
TCCGCAGTCCGGCGAATGAACGTAGTGCGCGAAGGGCGGCAAGGTTGACGTGCAAGCTTGCCGTCCGTTGCACGATGCGCCGAAAGGTCGAGTGTCTTCCCTCGTCGTCGCGCTACTACGATCCGCTCATCGGGCGGTTCTTGAGCAACGATCCGGTAACGACCGACATGCAGTTGGGCGGCAACTTCAATCGCTACTGGTACGCCAACAACAACCCCTATAAGAACATCGACCCCGACGGGCGCGAAGTGAAGTACGTTGGGTCCGAAACATATGTAGCTAAAGTCAAAGCTGACGTAGCATATGGCAGGAAAATTGAGAAGGGATTTGCACAGCGCATGTTGCAACTCGAGAGTTCAAAGAACGTGCATACAATATCGGACGCCAAAGGTCCGGACAGCCCGAGTAATCCCTTCAACTCCTCCGCATCGGATGGTATCAACGAGTCGAACGGGATTGGGGAGGGGACAGACATTTATTACGATCCCTACAACAACACCCAGTCAAACGGCTACGAACGACCTGCACTTGCTGGACTTAGTCACGAGGTAAGCCATTCTGCGGAAGCAGATTCTGGCACCAAGAGTAGGAAGATCGAGTCAAATGGTCAGTCTTCCACGGAGAATAAGGCGGCTCGTGCTGCTGGGGACATGATCAAAGCAATTCAAAGGACGCCGCAGCCAACTGCTGAGATCGACGAAAAGAACCCTAAAGTTGATTAATCGTGACTAGTAAAAATAAATTTGTATGTTTTTTATTATTCATTTTTTATCTTGTCGCGGTAGCTGGATGCCGCCAAGCTGGGCCGAAGACGCTCGATTACGCAGTGTTCAATGTGCAGCTTGAGCGCGTGCCGGACTTGATCAATGCTTCCCGCTCTCTAGGCGAAGGTAATCCATCGTTGATAGAAGATGCGTTGCAAAATGGATTGAAAAACGGGAAGCAGTTGACCTTCCTTCGCGTAGTTCCTGGTGCGGTGTATGAGTATTACGTGTTTCAGACGCACGGCATCGAGGATGTTTATGTCATTTATGCGGTGAAAAGCGGGCGGCTGCTTTATTCTTTCTCATACGCTGGCGAAGCTAATCCTCAGTTCTAGTGCACTAGATGACGGATCGCTTTACACCCAGGCGATTCAACCGGGGTTTCTCAGTGATGGCCACTGCCCGTGGGGGCTGTCAAACAAACTGTGTAACAGGCTTTTTCACAGTGCAGCCAACGGCACACGCTCTTCACCGAACATCACCTGGAAGCTCTGCAGTGCAGGCTTCCAGTGATGGATCGCCGTCCAGTTTTTCGACGCTTCTCTGATCGCTAGAGTCAGTGACTTCAGCGCAAAATCGTCGTTCAGAAAGATGCGCCGGTCGCGCGTGTGTTCGGAACGAAGTGCCGATGAACAACGACAAACCCCATTCCGCCGCCTGCGAACGCAATCGCGAGCCGATACTCGAAGTGCTGCGCGAGGCATTCCGCGACGCGCGCGACGTGTTCGAGATCGGCAGCGGCACGGGCCAGCACGCGGTGCATTTCGCGGCGCATCTGCCGCATCTGCGCTGGCAGACGTCCGATCGCGCCGACAACCTGCCCGGCATCCGTGCCTGGCTCGCCGATGCGACGCTGCCGAACACGCCGGCGCCGGTGGAGCTCGACGTCGCGCAGGACGACTGGCCGACACGCGCCTGCGATGCCGTGTTCAGCGCGAACACCTTGCACATCATGAGCTGGAACGAAGTCGAGCGGATGTTCGCCGGCATCGCCGCCTGCCTGCGCGCCGGCGGCGTCCTCGCGATCTACGGTCCGTTCAATGTCGACAGACGTTTCACGAGCGACAGCAACGAAGCCTTCGACCGCGCGCTGCGCGCCGCCGCGCCGCATCGCGGCATTCGCGATACGGCCGAGGTCGATGCGCTCGCGGCGAGGCATGGTCTCGTCCTCGTCGCCGATCACGCGATGCCGGCTAACAATCGCTGCCGCATTTGGCGCCGCGTTGCGGCATTGGATGAACCGGCGCGCGGCGGCTGAATCAGGCGGCCGCACGCGCCAGCGCGAACTTCACGAGCAGCCACGCATAGGCGTACACGAGCAGTTTCTTGGTGGCGACGAAGACGGCGCCGGCGAGGACGAGCCGCCACCACTGGCGGCGCAGGTCGACGAGAAAGAACTGCGCGAGCGCGAGCAGCACGATGGCCGGCTCGATGAGGCCCATGTACACGCCGGACCACTGTTTGTGCCAGGCCAGCCAAGCGGGCGTGCGCAGGACGAGCAGCGGCAGCTGGTTCGCGATGTTGGCCACGATGATGACGAAGTGCGCATACAGCGCGAGCACGAGGTGCTCGACCGCGTTGAAGCCCAGACGCCGGCGGAAGCCGGCCATCGACGCGCACCAGATCGCGACGAGGCCGAGCGAGAACGACCACTCGGCGTATTTGCGCACGGTCTCCATGACCTTGGAGACCTGCACGTTGGCCGAATTCAGATAGCGGGTCTGCGCGAGCACCACGAGCAGCACCGCGATCGCGAGCAGCAGCAGCTTGAGTGGATGCGTGTGACGCTTGCGCACGCCGTAGACGTAGTCGCGCGCGACCTTGCCAGGACCGACGACGAGACGCAGGGTCGACTGCAGCTGGTCGAGTTCGAACAGGCGCAGCTTCTCCCAGGCCTCGCTGCGTACCGAGCCAAGGCCGATGCGGCCGGCCTTCTTCTGCCCGCAGTGCGCGCAGTGCGGACCGTGCAGTGCAGCGCCGCAGTTGCGGCAGACGGCTTCGGCGAAGAAGGCGTCGGACAGAATGACGGGCTTGGCGGGAACAGTCACGGCGGCGCTCGGCGAAGGAAGTCCCCGGGCGGTACGCGAAACGGCGCAGTTTCCTCCGTGCGGACACCGGCCGAACGGCCGCGGCCGCTTCCGTCGATCGTCGTGCGCCTAAGGGGCGGACACCTGTCGAGCCCAGGTGTCACGAGACGGGAGGCATGTGTCATGTCGGATCGATGGGAAACGAATCTGGCGAGCGGCATGTCTGCGCGCGCGGACGATCACGACCTGCGTGCGGCACGCACTTGCGGGCTGGGGTGCACTGCTGCCGAAGCGCAGGCGGCGTCGCCATCGGCGCGCACCGGAGGGCGCGCGTGCGCAGCGCGCGCAGCGGTCCTCACGGTATGCCGGGCGCGCCCGACCGAGGTGAATTTTGCAGATTGATGATCCGTGAAGTTTGTCCGGATCGTACGTGTGGATACCGATGCATATGACGCACCGGACGGCCGGCCCGGCTGCGAAGCACGCCCGGCTCGCCCTTCCTCTCACCTTTTCAGGTACACGCCCATGATCTCCCGACTTCTTTCCTCCACGCTCACGCTCATGATGATGGCCATCGGAACCGCGCACGCCGATTATCGCGTGTGGTACTTCGACGACGACGGATTCCACCAGGAAGGCGACATTTCCGCCGGTTCCGGACCCGCGCTGGTCCGCCCGGGCTGGGCCTGCGGCCGGCGCTTCAGCAGCCCCGAGATCGGAAGAGCGTCGTGT
>CAMLLF010000327.1 GCA_946480705.1 uncultured Lysobacteraceae bacterium
GCCGCCTGAAGAACCGCCTCAACAACGGCTCGCTCAGCGACTTCACGGTCGCCGAGGCCGGTGGTCCGCAGGCGACGCTCGTGTTCCGGCGCGCGAGCGGCCAGCCGCTGACCAAAGGTATCCCGGGCCTGTTCACGTTCCACGGCTATCACAACGTGTTCCTGCCCGAAGCCGAATCGGTGCTCGGCCTGCTCGAACTCGAGGAAGCCTGGGTGCTCGACCGCGTCGCGCAGCGCCCGCAGCAGCAGCTCGAAGCGCTGACCGAGGGCGCGCTGCAGCGCGACCTCAAGCGCCTCTATCTGCACGAGTACGTCGGGCTCTGGGAGGCTTATCTCGGCGACGTGCGGCTCATCGATTCCTCGTCGATGTCGCAGAGCATCGAGACCGCGCGCATCCTCTCGGCGCCCGACTCGCCGATCGCGCAGTTCCTGCGCGCGGTTGCGCGCGAGACGACGCTGATCAAGCCCGAGAACGCGAACGACCAGTCGCTGCTGAACCAGGCCAAGCGCCAGGTCAACACGGCCGCCGACGACCTGCGCCGCACGCTCGGTCCCTCGATGGTGCCGGCCGCCGCGCGCAAGGAAGAACGCCTCGAGCGCATCGTCGACGACCGCTTCGAACCGATCCGCCGTCTCGTGCGCACCGACAGCGGCGCACCGCAGATCGACAACGTCATGAAGCTCTTCAACGAGGTCTACATGAACATGTCGGGCACGCAGGCGGCGCTGGCGACGCGCACGACGCTGAGCGTGCCTTCGACCGAAGTGCTCACGCGCATCCGCGCCGAGGCGGCGCAGCTGCCGATGCCGCTGCGCGGCATGCTGGAAAACCTCGCCGAAAGCAGCAGCCGCCAGACCGACGGCAGCATCCGCAGCACGCTCGGCGGAGAACTCGACAGCTCGCTCGGCGAGTTCTGCCGGCGCGCGATCCAGGGCCGCTATCCGTTCGAGCGCTCGGCGACGCAGGAAGTCACGCTCGCGGATTTCTCGCGCATGTTCAGCCAGGGCGGCATGATGGATCAGTTCTTCCAGAGCCGCCTCGCACCGATGGCCGACGTGTCCGGCGCGACCTGGGTACTGCGCCAGCCCGGCGGCGGACAGGCTTCGCTCGCCGCGTTCCAGAAGGCCGCGCGCATCCGCGACGTGTTCTTCCCGTCCGGCGGCAAGGCCATGGACCTGTCGTTCGAATTCAAGGTGCTCGAAATGGACGCGACGATCGAGCAGATGACGCTCGACGTCGACGGACAGGTGTTCCGCTACGCGCACGGGCCGCAGGTGCCGCAGCGCGCGACCTGGCCGGGCCCGCGCGCGACGAACCAGGTGCGCATCGTCACCGCGAGCGCGCGCGACGGCGAGAAATACATGGTCAAGACCGGACCCTGGGCGCTGTTCCGCCTGTTCGACGAGGGCGAGATCCGTCCGGGCGCAGGCCCCGAGCGCTTCGTCGCGGCGCTCCTGATCCACGGCAAGCGCATCGTCCTCGAAGTGACCGCGAGCAGCGTGCAGAACCCGTTCCGGCTGCGCGAACTCGTCAGCTTCTCGTGTCCGGGCCGCATCTGATGGGTGGCGTCAACCTCGTCGGCGAGTTTGGTTTCTACGGCAAGATTCCTGCGCTCGGCGATTTCGTCACGCGCAGCCTGCCGCGCGAGCAGGTCGGCGTCGTCGACGAGTGGATGCAGGAAGGCTTGTTCGCGCTGCGCTCGATCTCCGAGAACTGGCTCGACAGCTATCTCGTCGCGCCCGTCTGGCAGTTCGTGCTGCCGACGGGCATCTGGGCCGCCGCTCCGCTGTGCGGCCTGCTGATGCCGAGCGTCGATCGCGTCGGCCGCTATTTCCCGCTGTTCGCCTGCGCGCCGCTGGCCGCGATGACGAACGGCGACGCCGGCACGCCGTGGCGCCGGATGTCGCGGCTCGCGCAGGATCTGCCGCGCGTGCTGCACGAACAGCTCGACGCCGAGACGTCGCTGCAGCTCGTGCAGGATCCAGCGCAGAACCTCGCCGAAGACTGGCGCGGCATCATCAGCCTCGCCGACTTCAATCCCGCAGGCAGTCGCTCGATCTGGTGGTCCGAACGCACGCACTACATGCCGCTGCGCGAATACCAGCACCGCGGCAGGCCGGATACGGAGCTGTTCCTGCGGCTGTTCGGGCACTGATTGAAAGTGCGCAGGTTGGCGGTGCGCCGCAGGCGACCCCCGACGTCGAGGTGGTCGCGCACGGCGAACGTCGGGCGAAGGAATCTTTTTTGCCGCCGTCGGACCGTCTCGCGGACCTTTCCTTCGGCACGCGGTCTTCGTGATGTCGGGATTCGCCGGAGGCTCGCCCCAACCTGCGTGGCCCGCGCGCCTATCTCAAACGCTGCAACTCGTCCTCGATGTCCGCGAGCAGCGGCTCGACGGTTTCCTGTGCTTTTTCGCGCGCGTTGAGCGCGGTGAAGTCGACCGGCTGCGGCGGCGCGCTGAACAGCAGTTCGCCATTGCTCGGCCGGTAGGCGCTCAGGCTGAATTCCGCGCTGTAGAGCGTCGAGACGTTGCCGTAGTACTCGATGTCGGTCGTGCCGATCGGATTCGCGTCGAGATAGAACACCGCGTCGGCCTTGCGCGCGTAGGCCTGCGGTTCCGATTCGCGCGAGCGGCCGTTGGCCTGGATCACCCGAAACCCCTGATCGCGCGCGAGCGCGCCGATCGCGTCGCGTGCGGGCCCGGCGATGACGCTGTCGCCGCTGACGACGATTGCGATCGTCGGAGCGCGCCGCGCCGCGGCGCGCGTGACGTCCGCAGCCTGCAGCGGCGCCGCGACGACGAACATCGCCGCCATGGCGGTCGTGAAGTACCCGAGGCCGATCGTCCTTCGCTGCATGACTCCCTCCGAAAACCGCATCGCCCCCCGGCCTGCGCATCATAGGTAGCAACCGTTCGGCGGGAACGCGACCAATTGGCACTTTTTCCTTTCGCGCACGCGCACGGACCCGGATCGACAGATGCCGGACCACCTCGATAGACTGGTCGGCCCGGCACGAGCCTGGCATCGCCCGGCAGGCTCACCGTGACCGACGACCCGACCTTCATCCCGCCGCCCGCGCATCGCATCCTGTTCGAATGCGTCGCCGGCAGCCGCGCCTACGGCACGGCGTCGGCCGACAGCGACGTCGACATCCGCGGCATCTTCGCGCTGCCGCGCGCGAGCTATATCGACCTCGCGCCGCCGCCGAACCAGATCGCCGACGCGCGCAACAACATTGTCTACTACAGCCTGCGCCGCACGATCGAACTGCTGAGTGCGGCCAATCCGAGCCTGCTCGAATTGCTGTTCATGCCGGACGACTGCGTGCGTGTCTGCGCGCCGGAAATGCGGGCACTGCTGCAGCGGCGTGCGCTGTTCGTGAGCCGGCGCTGCGCCGACACGCATGTCGGCTACGCGCTGAGCCAGATCAGGAAGGCGCGCGGCCAGAACAAATGGATCAACCAGCCGAAGCCGGAGCAGCCCCCGCGCAAGGAAGACTATTGCCACGTGATCCGCCGCGATCGTCTGCTCGCGGTCGACGCCGCGCCGTGCCGGCCGCAGCCGCTCGCGGCGAGTGGCCTGCGGCTCGACGAATGCCACGCGGCGCGGCTCGAACATGCGCGCGATGTCTATCGCCTGTATCACTACGGCGCCGGCGCACGCGGCGTGTTTCGCGGCGACGCGCTCGCGGTCGAGTCGATTCCCGCGGACGACGAGTCCGCGCATTTCGCCGGCCTGCTGCTCTACAACGAACAGGGCTGGAAGCAGGCCCTCGTCGATCACCAGAACTACTGGACCTGGCGGCGCGAGCGCAACGAGGCGCGCTGGCGCCAGCAGGAATCCGGCGAACTCGATTTCGATGCGAAGAACCTCATGCACACGATCCGGCTGCTGCTCTCGGGCAAGGCCATTCTCGAGCACGGCGCGCCGCTGGTCCGCGTCGACGGCGACACGCTGCACCTGCTGCGCGACATCCGCGCCGGATGTTTCCGCTACGAAGAAATCCTCGCGATGGCCGACACGATCGTCGCCGACTGCGAACGGCTCAGGCCGCACAGCGACCTGCCGGAAGAAACCGATGCCGCCGCAGCGAACGCGCTGCTGCATGAACTGACGCACGACTGGGAAAGCCGCAGATGATGACGCCGACGATTCTCGATGCGCTCGACACGATCGAGCGCGAACGCAACGTGCGCGTGCTGTTCGCCGCCGAATCGGGCAGCCGCGCCTGGGGCTTCGCCTCGCCCGACAGCGACTACGACGTGCGCTTCGTCTACTGCCATCCGCGCGACTGGTATCTGCGCATCACCGAACCGCGCGACGTCATCGAACGCATGCTGCCGAACGACCTCGACGTCAGCGGCTGGGACCTGCGCAAGGCGCTGCGGCTGTTTCTGCGCACGAATGTCGCGCTCTACGAATGGCTCGGTTCGCCGATCGTGTATCGCGAGAATTCCGTCTTCGCCGCACGGGCGCGCGCGCTGCTGCCGCAGTATTTCCAGCCCGCATCCGCGCTGCATCACTACCTCGGCACGGCGCGCACGACGTTTGCCGATCACCTCGACAGACCGGAAGTGCGCCTGAAGAAGGTGTTCTATTTCCTGCGTCCGATCCTGGCCTGTCGCTGGATCGAGCAGACCCGCGCGCAGCCGCCGACCGAGTTCGCGAAACTCGTGGCGGCCGACTGGGTGACGGCGCATGAACGCGAGGTCATCGCGGAACTGCTGCTGCGCAAGGAGCTCGCGTCCGAGCGCGATACCGAAGCGCTCGATTCCGGCCTGCAGCGCTGGATGCGCGATCAGCTCGCGCATTTCACGCAGATCGGGCCGTCGCTCGCGCGCCGGGTCGATGCCGGTCCGGAAGCACTCGATGCGCTCATGGCGGAACTCGTCGACGCCTGAGCGGTCTTCACGCCGTCTCCCGCTGCGCTGCGCACACTGCGGCGACGTCCGCTGGAGACTCGCATGCAGCACAAGGCACTGCGTTTCGGCAAAGGTTTTCGCGTCGCGTTCGAGCTGCGCAAGGTGCAGGCCGCCGAAATGGTCATACCGCCCGGGGGCAGCGAAGGCGGCCCTGACAATCGCCATCGCGGCGCGGACCAGTGGCTGTTCGTCGTCGCCGGCACGGGGCTCGCCATCGTCGACGGCAAGCGCCAGCGGCTGAAGGCCGGCAGTCTCGTGGCCATCGAGCGCGGCGAGCGCCACGAAATCCGCAACACCGGCCGCGGTCTGCTCAAGACACTGAATTTCTATTCGCCGCCGGCCTACGACGCCGACGGCGAACCGCGGGCGCCGGCCCGGCCGGCGGACTGAGGCGCGGCTGCGGACC
>CAMLLF010000328.1 GCA_946480705.1 uncultured Lysobacteraceae bacterium
GGCGGCGCCGGACACCGACGTCTACCTGGTGCCCGCGAACTGGCCGAGCCCGCGCCGCTATGCGTGGCAGACGCTGCTGCGCGCACGCGCGATCGAGAACCTCAGCTATTGCATCGGCGTCAATCGCGTCGGCACCGACGGCAACGGGCTGCACTATGCCGGCGACAGCGCCGTGCTCGATTTCCTGGGCCAGCCGCTGGTCGAACTCGGTGCGAGCGAACTGGTCGTCACGGCCACGCTCGATGCGGCCGCACTCGCTGCCCATCGCGAGCGCTTTCCCGCGTGGATGGATGCCGACGCGTTCGAGCTCGGCTGACCTTGCGATGGCGATGCCGGGCTTTGCCTCCGGCTCACCGACGTACGTAAGCGCGGCGCCGGCACCCGGGCTGGTGCTGAGCGCAGCATGCTCCGCTTCCGCTCCTGCGATTCCCGATTCTCATTCCCGACGAAGAAGGCCGCCTTTCGGCGGCCTTCTTCGTTACTCGCTTACGGCGTGGATTCGAAGCCGTTTTCGAAGATCAGATCCGGCGGAGCCGTGCGGCAGCTCTGCACCTTCACGTCGTCGACGAACCAGCCCAGCGGCGTGTCGCCGACCGAACCGTCGGTCGAGGCGCGGAAGCGGAACTGCACGGTCTGACCGGCGAAGCTCGTCAGGTCGACGATGGTCTTGCGGTACGGGATCGTGCCGCACCACGCCTGCAGGCCGTCGCCCGGACCGTCGTTGAGTTCGCCCGTGTACGGCGTGTTCATCTGCGCGCTCGTGATCTGCGTCCAGGTCGAACCGGCGTTGGTCGAGATTTCCAGCAGGCCGCCATCCCAGCAACCGCCGGCGCTACGTTCTTCCATGTTGACGTCGTTCTGGAAGCTCATGGTCAGCGGGTTCTCGCTGGACGGCAGGACAACGGCCGGCGAGATCAGGCGCTGGTCCGAAGCCGTGGTGATGTCCGTGGCAAGCCAGGACTTCGTCGGCGAGAACGGACGTGCCGTGCTGACGGCCCAGGTCGACGCGCCGGTGCTGCCCGTCGTCGTCCAGCCGGTCGTTGCACCTTCGATGTCGTCGGTGAACACGGTGTTGACGACCTGCGTCTCGTCGCAGTCGCCGAGGGCCGGCTGGGTCTTGAACGTGAACACCGGCGAGTTGCTGCTCGTGCCGCAGATGTTGCCGCTGCGCACGCGCCAGTAATAGCGCGTGCTCGAGTTCAGCGCCGGCGTGACCGTCGTGCTGCTCGTCGTGCCGGCTACGCTCTGCGTGAACACGATGTTGGTGAATGCCGTGTCCGTTGCGACTTCGACGGTGTAGTTCTTGGTCTGCGCCGAGGCGCTCCAGCTCAGGGTCGGCGCGAAGGCGACACCGACCGCGTTGTCCGCCGGCGACGTCAGCGCCGGCACGGCGGGAATCGCCGTGGCGAGCTCGAGGCTGAGCAGGGCGGTCTGCGTGCCGCTGGCCGAATTCGCGTCGAGGTTGAACGCGTAGCTGCCGGCCGCGAGCGAGCCCGGCGTCAGCGTGGCGGTCGCCGTCCCTGCGGGCGTCACGCTGGTCGGCACGACGTTGACGCTCGCACCCGAGGGCACGTTGCTCGTCGTCAGCGTGACCGGCGTCGTGTAGCCGAGGATCGAGCCGATGTTGACGTTGTACGTCGCGGTGGCCGGTGCGCAGATCTCCTGCGAACTCGGCGTCGCGGTCAGCGAGTAGTTCGGCGTCAGCGCGCAGTTGTCGCAGACCAGCGCGAAGTCCTGGTCGGTCGCATCGCCGGTGCCGGGCACGCCGTCGCCGGGCAGGGCGGTAGCGCGCACCGTCACCGTGACCGCACCGCTGGCGCCGGTCGGCAGGAACACGTTTTCCGCAATGTTCCTCGCGTCGGCCGTGCCGCCGGTCGTCGAGACGCCGGCCGTCATCACGTTGCCCTTGTAGGTGTTCGCGCCGTTGACGACTTCGAGGTCGAGGTTGTTGACCAGCGCCGGATTGGCGCCGACCGCGCCCGGTGCGTCGGTGTAGGCCAGCGTGATGCGGACCGGCTTGGTCGGATCGGCGATGCCCGCCGTCACGGTGTGCACGTCACCCGCGTTGTCGAGCACCACGCTCTGGTCGACGGTATGACGCGGCACGACGCCGCCGGTCGAACGCGGCAGATGGATGCGGCCCCAGCCTTCGTTGTTGTTCGGCACGTCGGCCGTCGCCATGTCGAGCGCGCCGTTGATCAGCAGCGCCTTGCCCATCGCGGGGCTGAACGTTGCGCCGGCGTGATTCGTGCGCCACCACTGCGCAAGAATGGCCAGTGTGCCGGACACGTGCGGCGCGGCCATGCTGGTGCCGCTGCAGTTGGAGTAATAGCCGCCCGTGCCGGCGATTCCGGTCTGACACTGTGAGGCGCCGGCGCGTCGACGCGTCGACGCGATGGTGTCGCCGGGTGCTGCGATCGTCGGCAGCACGCGGCCATCCACCGCGGGACCGCGGCTGGAGAAGCCGGAAAGGCCGCCGATCGAACCGGCGCGCGCATTCAGCGACGAAGCGGTCGAGATCGGATTCTTGGCTTCCTTCGGTGCGGTCAGCGTGCTCGCGCCCGGGCCGCTGTTGCCGGCCGAGAACGAAATGATGAACGGCTGGTTGCCGGCCGTATCGAAGTCGCCGTCGCGGATCATCATGTCGAACGTGCGCTCGCTGGCCTGATAGCCGTGGGCGGCGCCCTCACCCGACGTCCAGCTCGCATTCATGCCGATCGCGTTGCCGCCGAGCGAGGTCTTGGACAGGCTCTGCCAGCCGCCGGCCGGCGGCCAGGCGCCCGACAGGGCGCAGACCGGATAGATCGACGCGCCGGTCGCGAGACCCTGGCCGTACTTGAAGCCGCTGGCGTCGTCCTCGTCGACCGTCGCGCCCGCGCCGTCGCCGATCGCCATGCCGGCGATGATGCCGGCGACGTGCGTGCCGTGGCCGCCGCTCGCGTCGTCGTCGCCGTTCGCGGCGGCGCAGCCCGGATAGCTGAAGCCGCCGACGATGCGCGGCGAGAGATCGGGATGTCCGAGATCGACGCCCGAGTCGACGACCGCCCAGGTCACGCCGTTGCCGTTGAAGCCGAAGCCCGTGAGCCACGGCGCGTAGCCGAGCTGCGGCTGGCCGGCGCCGTCGTAGTTTCCGGCAATGATCTGCGACGACATTTCGTCTTCGAATTCGATCTTCGGATGCGCGTAGGCGACCGCGACGACCTGCGGCAGGCGCGCGATCTCGCCGAGCTTGTCGGCGTCGACCTGTATCCACGCGTCGAAGAACGCTTTGTCCGGCTGGGCGGGTGCGTGGGTCAGCACCGTGGCGCCGAGCTTCTCGAGCGCGCCGACGACGCCGGCGACGTCGCCATTGTTATAGAAATGTACATCGACGTTGGTGATCCGGCCGCTGCGGTGGGCGAGGTCCGGATTGATCTTGTAGTCGGCCAGGAATCCGCCCTGCCAGCGCACGTGCGGCAGCGCGATCGTTTCGGCGACGGTGTCCATCGCGCCCCAGACGAGGAAGGCTTCGCCCGGGTAGTACTGCAGCACGCGCAGTCCGCGGCGTTCGAGTTCGTCGCGCCAGGCCTGCTTGATCGGCGCGTCGAATTGCACCAGATGCAGGCCTTCGCCGGCCGTCGTGGTCGGGAACACGCCGTTGCCGATGCGCGCCGGGTGCACGAGCGGATCGAAGTCGACCTGATTGAAGCGGATGCGGCCGGCGTCGGTGAGGATCGTCGCGGTCGGCGTGCTCGCGACGAGCTTCTGCGCATCGGCGGCAGAGAGTTCCAGCACCTGGAAGGTGCCGTACGACACGCGGTTCAACGGACGGATGGCGAGCGACTCGACGGCTGCCGTCGACGAGCCGTCGAGGCGGACGCGGACGGTATCGGCAGCCTGGGCGGTCGCGCCGCCCAGCAACGCAACGAGAGCGAGATACAGCGGTTTGCGCATGATGGTATTTCCCCGAGATGAGCAGCGAACAATGCAGTACGGTGCTTCCCGTTCGGCGCGACGTCACTGTCGCGGCCGTCCCCCAACGGCAGAACGGGTGGTGCCGATGCGATGGCGACGGCGCTCGCATCGGTCAGACCTCTCCGTCGGCGCGTCAGGTAGACGCACCGAACGTTCCATTGCGGATGGGTCGTCGCCGACTATAGGCGAAGAGCTGTCGCCAGCAACAGTTACTTCCGTACAGGGACCGGCGAATGTGAGACGTGCTATGCCTCGCCGAAATCGCGCGCGACGCCGCCGCGCGGGTACGACGCGCGAGTGCTCGTCAGGCCGGCTCGTCCCAGTAGGGCTCGGGGCCGAAGCGTTCGACGAGGAAGTCGATGAAACTGCGCGTCTTGGCCGGCAGCGTGCGGCCGGCCGGATAGACCGCATGGACGGCGATGTCGGGAATCTGCCAGTGCGGCAGCACCGGTACGAGTTCGCCGCGCCGCAGGCGCTGCCAGATCAGGAAGGTCGGCGAGATGCAGATGCCGAGGCCCGCGACGGCCGCCGATGCGATCACGTCGCCGTTGTTCACGCGCAGATTGCCGTTGAGATTGACGGTATGGCGTTCCGTGCCATTGACGAGAACGATCTCGTCGCGCCGCGCGGCCAGCGTATAGCTCAGGAAGTTCAGTGAAGCCAGATCCTGCGGATGCTGCGGCGGCCCGGCGCGTTCGAGATACTCCGGACTCGCGACCAGCAACAGGCGGCACGGCGCGATCCGCCGCGCGACGAGGCTGGAGTCCGCCAGCCGCGCGATGCGCACGGCCATGTCGAAACCTTCTTCGACGAGATCGACCTGGCGGTCGTTGAGGTTGAGTTCGAGTTCGATGCGAGGATGGCGCTGCTGGAACTCCGCAGCGACCGCCCCGAGATGATGGATCGCGAACGACATCGGCGCCGATACGCGCAGGCGGCCGCGCGGTTCGGCCTGCAGCTCCGACGCCGCGGCTTCGGCTTCGTTGAGACTGCCGAGGATCTCGCTGACGCGCTGGTAATAGCGTTCGCCGGCTTCGGTCAGGCTCAGCTTGCGCGTGGTGCGGTGCAGCAGGCGTACGCCGAGCTGCTCTTCCAGCGACTGAACGAGCTTGCTCGCGAGCGCGCGGGAAATCTCCATCTGGTCGGCCGCCGCCGTATAGCTGCCGGCGTCGACGACGCGGACGAACAATTGCATCGCCTGGAGCTTGTCCATGGCGTCAGAGCAGGTCGAGCACGCGTTCGGGCGGACGCGCGATCAGCGCGCGCGCGCCGCGGACGACGACCGGACGCTGCATCAGCTGCGGATGGCGAACCAGCGCGCCGACGATGTATTTTCCACCCGAGGTTTGCGGGCGCGCCTGCA